>PMMB01000024.1:2473-2658 GCA_003165495.1 Gammaproteobacteria bacterium
TGGCGATGCAACGTCTCGCGAATGGTCTTGCCGTGCACATCCGGATTGCCGTCCATGTCGCCGCCGACCCAAGAACCGAAATGCAAGATGCTCGGCACGTCGAGCTGTTCCATGGGAACGGAGAAGGCCTTTGCCAAAGCTGCCTCGATTTCTTCGTAGAACAGCGGTACGACGCGGTAGAGAAT
>PMMB01000128.1 GCA_003165495.1 Gammaproteobacteria bacterium
AAACTCTGGAGCTATTGGAAGAGATGGTTGCGAACTATGCGGGGACTCTGCTCCTCGTCAGCCACGACCGAGCGTTTCTCGACAATGTGGTCACCAGCACGCTGGTGTTCGAAGGCTCTGCCCAGGTCAATGAATACGTGGGCGGCTACAGCGATTGGCTGCGCCAGCGCAAAGTCAGTGCGCCGCTCAAGGCGCGCGCGCCTGCCGCAGCGCCCGCCGCGGCGCCCGCCCAATCCAAGGCGCGACGCCTGTCCTACAAGGATCAGCGCGAGCTCGCGGCCATGCCTGAAAAAATTCAACGCCTCGAAGCCGAACAACTGCAGCTGCAGGCGGCGATCGCCGACCCAAATCTGTTCAAGGATGATCCGGAGCAAGGCACGGTCGCCTTGCAGCGCTTGCAGTCACTGGCAGCGGAACTCGAGAATGCGTACTCGCGTTGGGATGCGCTGGAACTTAAGGCGCTCGCGTAGCGCACTTACCGGCGCGGTCGACGGCCGAGCAAATCGCTGGGATTCGGCAGCGCGCCGCCGGCGGCGTCGGGGATGACCAGGGATGATGCCTGTTCCCGGCGCATTTCCTGCAATTCACGCATGGTTTGATGAACCGCTTGTTCCGCGGCCGCGCCGAATTTTTCGACTGCCGCGCTTAGCGTCGCAGCGTCGAGCTCGAAGCTGATCGGAACGGCGCCCATCGGCGTCATAACCTGCGCTTGTCCGACAAATATCACCGGCCGGGCGGAATCCGCCGAGCCATCCGCGGCTACCGGCGTCAAGCGGCGGATCGTGCCGACCTTGCGATCGGTAAACGTTTCTTCGAGATAAATCTGTGTCGAGTCCATGGTTGCCTGGCGGTCATCGGTGGTGGAACTCATGCGTGGGCTACCCCTTGTGATCGTTTCGGAAATGAAAAGGCGAACCCTAGCAGTTTGCAGCGTTGCCTGGGAGGCCCTGCTACGATACTTGTCTTGGCACACTCGGTCACAGCTCACAAGGTCCCCGCCTGGACCACCCTCTTAGGCATTGCCCTGTTCGGGCTGGCGTTGTTGTGGCTGCATCATCTGCTCGGCCAATATCGGTGGCGGGATATCCTCGGCCACGTCCACGCCATCTCGACCGTGAAATTGCTGCGGGCGGGGCTGTTTACGCTCGCCGGCTACGGCTGCTTGACTTTGTACGACGCGCTCGCCGTGCGCTTTGCCGGTGCGCGCGTGCCGTACCCGCGCATTGCCTTGATATCGTTCATGGGTTACGCCATCGGCCACAACGTGGGCCTGAACACGCTGAGCGGCGGGGCGATTCGCTACCGAGCCTATTCCGCTCTGGGCCTCGGCGCGAAACAGATCGGTACCATCATCGCATTCGGCACCATCACATTTTTCTTGGGGGCCGGACTTCTTCTGGGACTTTCGCTGTTGACGCAGGCGGGCATGTCCGGATCGGCGCTGCATGTGCACGCCTCGCTCGCCATGCTCACCGGGGGCGTGCTGCTCGCGGCCGTCACCGCGTATCTCTGGTTGGTGTGCACGCGACATGAGCCCCTGCGGTTTCGCCGTATCGTGATACCGGTGCCCAAACCGCGCATTGCGTTTGCGCAGGTCGCAGTGGCATGCGCCGATTTGTTGTGCGCGGCCAGCGTCCTTTATGTGCTGTTGCCGCAGCAGGCCGCGATCAGTTTCGGGGCGTTCGCCGGCATCTATCTGATCGCGATTGCCGCCGGTGTGATCAGCAATGTTCCCGGCGGCATCGGCGTGTTCGAAACCGTCTTGCTGCTGCTGCTGCAGTCTGTGCCAAAAGACCGCCTGCTGGGCGCTTTGGTCGCCTATCGCGCCATATACTATTTCGTTCCCTTCGCCTTGGCCCTTGCGTTGCTGGGTGCGCACGAGCTGTGGGTGCATCGCGGGCCCGCGGTGCGGTTGGTGAGACTCGGCCGATCCTTTCTGATTGCCGTCACCCCGCAGGCCATTGCGATCGCGGTGTTCGTGGCGGGCGCCGTCCTGCTGTTCTCGGGCGCGACGCCCGGACTCGGCAATCGCCTGGACCTGCTGCGCGATTTCGTGCCGCTGCCCATCATGGAGTTGTCGCATTTGCTCGGCAGCGCCGTGGGCGTGGGCCTGTTGGTCATTGCCCACGGCTTGTATCGGCGACTCGACGCGGCGTGGTGGTTGACGATTTGGCTGCTGTGCGCCGGAATAATACTGTCCCTGTTGAAGGGTTTCGACTACGAAGAGGCCACGGTCTTAGGCGTGGTCGTCGCCGTCTTGGTATCGGCTCGCGGCCGCTTTCAGCGGCGTACGTCCTTGATCGAACAGCATTACTCCGGCCCGTGGGTCGTCGCTCTGTGCTTGGTACTCGGCACCGTCGCCTGGCTGGTGATATTCGCCTATCGACACGTGCCGTATGACAACCAGCTGTGGTGGGAATTCGCGTTCCACGCCTCGGCGCCGCGCAGCCTTCGCGCCTCGCTGTTCGCGGCCGTGGTTGCCGCGGCCTACGGTTTGTGGCGCCTGTTGCGGCCGGCGACACCGCGGATGTCGGCGCCGCTCGAAGCGGATATGGAACGCGTCGCGGCATTGATCGCCGATGTCGACGACACCACCGCCAATCTAGCGTTGCTCGGCGATAAGAACTTGCTGTTCAACACTGAGCGCACGGCGTTCATCATGTACCAGGTGTCCGGACACAGCTGGGTGGCGATGGGTGACCCGGTCGGTCCGCCCGAGGCCTGTGAACCTTTGGCGTGGGAGTTTCTGGAAAATTGCGATGTGATGGCGGTCTCGCCGGTGTTCTATCAGGTGAAACCGCAGAATCTGGCCCTGTACATTGACCTGGGTTTGACCTTGAGCAAGCTTGGCGAAGAAGCGCGCGTGGCGCTCGATACATTTTCGCTGGAGGGTGCCGCGCGAGCCGATTTGCGCCAAGCGCACCGGCGTGCCAACCGCGACGGCGCGCAGTTCGAGGTCATTCCGCGCGCGAATGTCGGCGCTGTGTTACCGGAGCTGCGTGCGGTGTCCGATGCCTGGCTTGCGGAAAAGAACACGGCCGAAAAGCGCTTCTCTTTGGGATTTTTCGATGAGCGATATCTGATGCACTTCGATTGCGGGGTGGTGCGTCGCGACGGAGCCGTCGTCGCCTTCGCCAACATATGGCGCGGGGCTTCAAACGAATTGGCGGTGGATCTCATGCGCTACACCGGCGACGCGCCGAAAGGCGTCATCGATTATCTGTTGATCGAGTGCATGCTGTGGGGCAAACACCAAGGCTATCACTGGTTCAATTTAGGGATGGCCCCGCTATCGGGGCTGGAGGAGCACCCGCTCGCGCCGGCTTGGCACAAACTCGGTCGCATGGTGCAGCGCTACGGCGAGATGTTCTATCCCTTCGAGGGCCTGCGAAAATATAAGGAAAAGTTCCTTCCGCAATGGCGCCCGCGATATCTCGCCGCGCCGGATGGCCTCGCCATTGCCGGCGCACTGCTCGATGTCACAACGCTCATATCCGGCGGCGTCGGTAAAGTCCTGAGAAAGTAAATGACAAGAAGCCTNNTTTGCGCGACTTCGCGCATCTTCGGCAGAAATTGTTCGACGGCCGTGCGCAGCGGCACCGCCGTGGCGGCATAGCGAACGGTGACGGTGGCGAGTATTCGATCCTTCGCGCGCACCGGTATGGCGAGACTGGTTTCCTCCGACACCCGCCGGGAACGATGCGCCATGCCGAAGCCTTGCGTGCGAGTCTCGTTGAGCAGTCGCTCGACCTCGCTGGGACTGCGCGCCACGCGATCTTCCGGAAGCGATGAACGCGACAATAACTCCAGCAGCGAATCGCGTTGCTGGCTTGGGCAGAATGCAAGGTAAGCGCGCCCCGCCGCGGAGCTCAGCATGGGCACGCGGACACCGGCGCTAAATTGTTCCAAGGCGAGAGGGCTCTGGCGGTCGGTGGCCTCGCGGATCATCATGGTTGCGCCGCACGGGGTCGCGACCGCTACCGGCCACACGATTTGTGCGCCGAGCGCGGCAAGATGCGGTTTGGCGATATGCGCCACCATGGCTTCATCGTTAAAGCCATCCGACAAGGCACGCACCATGAGGGTCGGTCGATAACAGTCATCGTGCGGGTCGCGGTCGACATACCCCGCCAGGCGCAGGGTCTCCAAAATCCGGTAGGTGGTGGTACGCGGTAGCCGGACCGCGCTCGCGAGCGTGTTGATGGCGGCTCGTTCCAGGCGATTCAATTCGGTGAGCACGTCGAGCCCGCGGTTCAGGGCGCGGATCGGGCGGGTCGATTCACGTCCATGCTCGATGGCGTCGGGAAACGGGCTGACTTTCGCGTGCATGATCGCCCTCCTTAGGAATATTTTATCCGACAAAACATGTACATACCTTTCCGTGATCGGCAAGGTAAGGGACCCAATCTGTACATATGTACCCTGCGGATCGAATACGGTTGCTGCCGAAACCAAACAAGTGACGTTATGGGCATTCAGCTACAATTTGCGACCAATTTGGGCGGGATACTTAAGGAATCAGACTTACCATGTCGGAAAAACCCCCAGCGGCAGAGGCCTTCCGAACGCCGGTCGAAACGGTCATCATCGGCGCAGGTCCCGTGGGGCTGTTTCAGATCTTCGAACTCGGCCTTCTCGGAATAAGCACGCACATCATTGATTCGCTGCCGCAAGCCGGCGGGCAATGCACCGAACTGTATCCGGACAAACCGATCTACGATATCCCGGCATTGCCGATATGCGGCGCTCAGGAATTGATCGACCGGCTACTGGAGCAGGCGAAGCCGTTCCACGCCACCTTTCATCTCGGACAGGAAGTCACCGAAGTGAAGGCTGTGGAGGGCGGCAAGTTCCACGTCGCCACCTCCGCCGGCACCCGCCTCATTGCCGGCGCGGTGGTGATCGCGGGGGGCGTCGGCTCCTTCCAGCCGCGGCACTTGGCGCTGCCCGGGGTCGAAGAATTCGAGGGCAGAAGCGTTCACTATCGCGTTAGATCCGCAGCCGATTTTCACGGGCGCGATCTCGTGATCTGCGGCGGCGGAGATTCGGCTCTGGACTGGACGGTTGCGCTGTGCGACAGGGCGCGTTCCCTGACGCTGCTGCATCGTCGCGCGGAATTTCGCGCGGCTCCCGCCACCGTCGCGCGCATGCGCGAATTGGTGAACGCTGGCAGGATGCAGGTGTTGGAGGGCAACGCCGCCGGCTTGCGCAAGGACGACGACAAGCTGGTGGGGCTCGACGTGCGCACGGCCGACGGTCGGGATTTGCAAGTGCGCGCCGATCACATACTGGCGTTCTACGGGCTGCATCCGAAGTTGGGCCCCATCGCGGAATGGGGCATGGAACTTGAAAAACGGGCGCTCAAAGTGGATACCGAGAAATTCCAGACCAGCGTCCCGGGAATCTTCGCCATCGGCGACATCAGCACTTACCCCGGTAAGAAAAAACTCATCTTGAGCGGCTTTCATGAAGCGGCGCTCACCGCATTCGCCATCCAGCATCACTTGTTCCCCGAGAAGCGGCAGTACCTGCAGTACACCACCACGAGCCCGATCATGCAGAAGCGGTTGGGCGTCGCGATGCCCGATGACGGGCACGCCGATTCAATTTGAGGCGCGGTATGAATCAGTTGCTCGACGATTTAATCAAGGTGATGACGCTCGAACGGCTCGAGATGAACCTGTTTCGCGGCCAGAGCCGGGACATCGGCAGTCCGCAAGTATTCGGCGGCCAAGTGCTGGGCCAGGCTCTGGTGGCGGCGACGGCAACGGCGCAAGATCGCGTGGTGCACTCGCTGCATGCGTATTTTCTGCGCCGAGGGGATTTCAATTCGCCGATCGTTTACGAGGTCGACCGGGCGTTGGACGGCAAGCATTTCTCCTCGAGGCGCGTCGTCGCCATTCAGCACGGCCGCCAAATCTTCAACATGTCGGCCTCGTTCCAACTGGCCGAAACCGGTCTCGATCATCAGATCTCGATGCCGGACGTGCCGTCCCCCGAGTCGTTGCCTGACATGGAATCCTACTATCGCGAGATGGCGGACAAATTACCCGCCGCCGCACGCCGGATCCTGGAACAAAAGCGTCCCTTCGAGTTTCGCCCGGTGCAGCCGCCCGACCAATTGCGTCGGGAAAAGTCGGCGGGCCTCAAGTACATCTGGTTTCGTGCCGTGGACACGCTTGCCGACGACGAGGCCCTGCATCGCTGCCTGCTAGCCTACGTGTCGGATTTCCACCTGCTCGACACCGCGCTCAAACCGCACGGCATCTCCATGATTTCTCCCAAACTGGTGATTGCCAGCATCGATCATGCGATGTGGTTTCATCGCAGTGTCCGCGTGGATGATTGGCTTTTGTATACGATCGACAGTCCGAGCGCCTCGGGTGCACGTGGTTTCACGCGCGGCAGCGTGTTTGCACGCGACGGACGGTTGGTTGCGAGCGCCGCGCAGGAAGGCTTGATACGCGTTACTTCGTAGTCGCACGAAGTAGTCGCACGAAGTAGCGTAAGGAGATCATCGTTGCTCAAAGCAATCATCATCATCGTTTTCGTGATCGGCGCATTGATCGGCGGACTGCTGACCTTGCGCAACAGCGGCCGTGCGGGCATGCCCAACGACGCGGTGTTGAAGCGAGCCGCGAAGCGCGCCCGCGGGCAGGCCGCCGCGGAAGACGAAGAGGACGGGCGATCGCCGAAATAGTGCGCGCGCGACTAAGGGGCGTAATTGACCCGCGACGCTTCCCAGACCTCACGCGGCAATACGAAGAGGTGGCAGTCCCACCAGCGATTTTTGGCGCGGCGATGTTTGCGATACACGGCTTCCCAGCGCATGCCGATTTTCTCCAGCACACGAATCGAGGCGCCATTGTTGACGTCGACCGTCGAGATCACGCGATNNCCCAACATGTATCCCAAGTCGACGACGTTGCGTTCGATGAACGATAAGTCGCACGCCCCGATCACGCGCCCCGATGCGGTTTCCTCGACGGCAAGTTCGAATCGGGTCCGCGGCCGCTCGCGCTGCGATGCCAACAGTCCTTCGAGATATTCGGCGGTGCTGTCCGCATCGCGAGGACCGAAAAACAGGTACCGAGTGACGCGCGGATCCGACGAATAGGCATACACGGCGTGGAAGTCCGATTCGACGAACTCGCGCAGATTGAGACGGGCGGTGCGAACCGGAACTATCAGCGTACGCACAGCACCTTGCCCGGATTCATGATGCCCTTCGGATCGAGCGCCCGCTTCAATTCGTGCATGACGGCGAGTTCCACCGGATCGGCGCGGCGCGCGAATTCCGCGGCTTTCAGCCGCCCGATGCCATGCTCGGCGCTGATGCTGCCCCCGAGACTCTCTACCAGATCGAACATCGCAAGCTCGAGTACAGGTCCCCGCGCGATGAAGCTCTTGATGTCGGCGTCCGGCTTTTGGCTCACGTTGAAATGCAGGTTGCCGTCGCCCGCGTGACCGTAGGAGACGACATCTCCTTCGGGAGCGAGGCGGCGCACCAGCGCCGAACCTTCCTCGATAAGCGTCGGGATCGCCGAGACCGGCACGGAGACATCGTGCTTGAGACTCGCACCATGGCGGCGCTGCGCCTCCGGCACCGATTCGCGCAGCTTCCACATGGCTTGAGCTTGCCCTATCGAGGTCGCGAGCATCGCGTCCCTGATCGTGCCGCGTGCGGCGGCATCCTCGAGAGTTGCGGTCAACAGAGTGATCAAATCCTGCCGCGGATTCGGCGAGGTAAGTTCGATGAGCAGATACCAGGGCGTATTCTGGCCCAAAGGATCGGCGACGCCCGGCACGTGTTTCACGGTGAGTTCCACCGCCAGGCGCGGCATCAACTCGAACGAGGTCACTTGATCGCCGGCCGCGTTGCGCATGCGGGCAAGCAGATCCAAGGCATGTTGCGGCGAGTCGATGCCGACCAA
>PMMB01000086.1:0-5880 GCA_003165495.1 Gammaproteobacteria bacterium
ATCTTGGTGGCGACTCCCGGCCGCCTGCTCGATCTTGCGCAGCAGCGCGTTGCGGATCTTTCCAAAGTGCAAGTGTTGGTGCTCGATGAGGCCGATCGCATGCTTGACATGGGCTTCATCAACGACATTCGCAAAATTATCAAGTTACTGCCGCAGAAGCGGCAAAACCTGTTGTTCTCCGCCACCTATTCGGACGATATTCGCGGTTTGGCGGAACGGCTGCTGCATGATCCCCTGTCGATACAGGTCGCGCCGCGCAACGCACCGATTGAATTGGTCGAACAACGCGCGTATCGCGTGCAAAAAGAACAGAAGCGGCATTTATTGGTGCATCTGATCCAAGAAGGCCAATGGCGGCAAGTGTTGATTTTCACGCGCACCAAGCATGGCGCGAATCGCCTCACGCAGCAGCTGGAGGGCGCAGGTATTCAAGCGGCGGCCATCCACGGCAACAAGAGCCAGGCCGCACGGGTAAAAGCGCTCGACATGTTCAAGCGCGGACAGGTCACCGCATTGGTAGCCACCGAGGTTGCCGCGCGTGGGCTCGATATCAAAGAGCTGCCGCAGGTGGTCAACTACGAATTGCCCAATGTGCCGGAAGACTATGTCCATCGCATCGGCCGCACCGGCCGTGCCGGCGCCGCGGGCGAAGCCATCTCTTTGGTCTCCGGCGATGAATCCGGATTGCTGCGCGACATCGAGCGGGTTCTACGCCGCAGCATTCCAACCCTACCCACGCCGGTTTTCAAGATACTCGAGTCGGCATCGCAGCCGGCCTCTCACGGCGATCGCGCCCCAGCCAATCGTGGGTCGGGTGATCGTCAGGGCAACCGACCGGCGCAGGGCCAAGGCCGACAAGGCAACCATGCGGGGCGCGATTCGCGCCGCGCACCCACCGGTGGCGGTTCAGGCACGAGGAGCTTCGGCCAGCAGCAGCGAGGACGTTTCCGCTAAGGCAGCTTGGGAACCAGCTCCCGCAGATAGTTCGCAAAATCCGTACCCAAGCTCGGATGCTTCAGGGCGTACTCCACGGTCGCTTGTAAGTAACCGAGCTTGCTGCCGCAGTCGTAGCGCTTGCCTTCGAATTCGAAGGCATAGACGGGTTCACGCTGCATCAGCCGGGCAATGCCGTCGGTGAGTTGAATCTCACCGCCGGCACCTTTGCCGATTTTTGAGAGATCGTCAAAGATCCCGGGGGTAAGCAGGTAGCGGCCGACGACCGCGAGCGTGGACGCCGCTTTCTCGGGCTTGGGTTTTTCAACGATGTGCGACATCTTGCCGATGCGCGGCGCGATTTTGCGCTCCAATGTCACGATACCGTACTTGTCCGTGTCCTGTTTCGGCACATTTTGCACGCCGAGCACGCTGCCGTTGTAGGCCGCAAATACCTCGACCATCTGCTTGAAGCATGGCACCGTTGCATCGATCAAGTCGTCCGCGAGATGCACCATGAAGGGTGCATCGCCGACGACCGGCCTTGCGCACAGCACGGCATGACCTAGACCCAACGGCGCCGGCTGGCGAATGTACACGCACGAAGCCCAACTCGGCAGAATCCCGCGCAGCGTATCGAGCAAATCCTGTTTGCCTTGCGCTTGCAGCACAGCCTCGAGTTCCGGATTGCTGTCGAAATGATCCTCGATGGCGCGCTTGGAGCTCCCGGTGATGAACACCAAGGTGTCGGCGCCGGCGGAGAGCGCCTCGTCGACCGCGTACTGAATCAGCGGCTTGTCGACGATCGGGAGCATTTCCTTCGGGCTAGCCTTGGTGATGGGGAGGAATCTCGTCCCGCGTCCGGCAACGGGGAATACGGCTGTCTTTACGGCTTTGTGTGGCATGGAGAAATAATAACGGATTTCACCGGGGCGCGCCGTCGGACAAATCTCACACGCTAGCGAAGTTTGACGATGGCATATGCCTCGAAGCTATCCCAAGAATGACAGGCCGGGCAATGCCAATAAAAGCTACGCCCCGAAAAACCGCATTCGTTGCACCGATATTTCTCCGCATGAGCCAGCAAAGCCCCGATCTCGTGCGCCGTGCGCTCGTATTGCGCCGGACCCGCCCGCCACACCGCCTGCAATGTGGCGTCCTGTGAAAAGACTTTTTCGATCGAGGCGCGAAGCGGCTGGGCACCCACCAAATCGGCTGCGATCGCGGCGAATACCAAGCGCTTCAGTTCGCTGAAATCGCGCGACTCGGCCTGCGCCACCAATGCGGCAAGTACCGCATCCCGCGCTTGCGGCTCCACCAATTTGAGCAGGTGCGGCAGTTCGTCCTGCAGTAGCTCCGGCGATTCGGTAAGCGCCTGCCGCAACAGGCGCACGGCCAACTCCGGCTGTGCGTCGCGCTCCGCGATCTGCGCGCGCAGCAACGCTGCCCGCGAGAACGGCTTTGCTTCTGCGCGAGCCTCGCGCAGCAGGCGCCGCGCATCCATGGTATCGCCGCGCTCGATCGCGAGCGTAGCCAGCTCGCACAAGTAGTGCGCCGCCACAATGCGCGGCGGCGCCGCCTTGACGCGCGCCAGTTGCCGATAAGCGCCGAGCGCCTGTTGCCAATCATGTTGCTGTTCGTACACCAAGCGCAGCGCATCGAGCGCGATCGCACGCAAGCGTGGGACCTCGCTGACTTGCTGAAACAACGCTTCCGCTCGGTCGAGCAGTCCGGCCCGCAAGTAGTCCTGCGCGAGCGCGAGCAGCGCCAGCTCGCGATGCTCGGGAGCCAATGCATCGCGCGCCAATAAATTTTGATGGATGCGGATGGCACGCTCCACTTCCCCGCGTCGGCGATACAAGGAACCCAGCGCGAAATGGGTCTCGATCGTGTCGGCGTTCGCGTCCATCAGCTTCAAGAACATGTCGAGCGCTCGATCGGGCTGCTCGGTAACAAGGTAATCGAGTCCGGTCAGATAATCGGGATGCAGTTTGCTGAGAGAGGCGGGCCAGCGCTTGCCCCAGCCGAAGTGCCCGGCAAGTATCCCGAGGACCAACGCCGCAATCACCAAAGCCCAGGTCAGCAGCGGAAGGTCGGTCATTAGCGCACGACCGCCTCAAGCGCCCAAGTTAATCGCGGATCGGCTGATCTGCACCATCGTTGACCCGCTCACGCAGGTCTTTGCCTGGCTTGAAGTGCGGGACATGTTTACCGGCCAGTGCGACGGCCTCTCCAGTCTTTGGATTGCGGCCCTGCCTCGGTGGCCGAAAATGCAGAGAAAAGCTGCCGAAGCCGCGAATCTCGATTCGCTCGCCCGTCGCCAGCGCATCGCTCATAATTTCCAGCAGCTGCTTGACGGCGAGTTCGACATCTTTCGCCGGCAAGTGCTTCTGTTTGGCGGAAATGATCTCAATGAGTTCCGATTTCGTCATTATCGATCCATGGGCATCACTAGACATGCATTAAGAGGGTAAGCGCCGCGGTTTACCGCCGCCGCGCCAAGCCTTTCCTCTCAATCCTGCCCGGAGATTTGCTCTTTGAGTAGATCTCCCAGGGTGGTTCCGGTCGGTGAATCGGTTCGATAATTCTGCATGGCTTCTTGTTCCTCGTGGATGTCCTTCGCCTTGATCGACAACGAGATACTGCGGCCCTTACGATCCACTCCGGTGAATTTCGCTTCGACTTCCTCGCCAACCTTGAGGAGCAGGCGGGCATCTTCCACACGATCGCGCGACAATTCAGAAGCCCGCAACTGACCGTCGACTCCATTGCCCAGATCGATGATCGCTCCTTTGGCGTCCACCTCGCGCACCACACCGGTGACGATGCTGCCCTTCGGGTGCTCGGCAATGTAAGCAGAGAAGGGATCCTTCGCGAGTTGCTTGATCCCTAAGCTGATGCGTTCACGCTCCGGATCGATCGACAATACCATGGCATCGACCTGCTGCGCCTTTTGATAGCTGCGCACGGCTTCTTCGCCGGGCATATCCCACGAGATGTCCGACAAATGCACCAAGCCGTCGATACCGCCGGCGAGTCCGATGAATATACCGAAATCCGTGATCGATTTGATCTGCCCGCTGACCTTGTCGCCACGGTTGTAGTTCTCTGCGAACTCTTTCCACGGATTGGTCTTGCACTGCTTCACGCCGAGACTGATGCGGCGGCGTTCCTCGTCGATATCGAGCACCATGACCTCGACTTCCTGACCGACATGCACCACCTTGGCGGGATTCACGTTCTTGTTGGTCCAATCCATCTCGGACACGTGTACCAAGCCCTCGACGCCTTCTTCGATTTCGACGAAGCAGCCGTAATCGGCGATGTTCGTGACCTTGCCGAAGAGACGGGTATTGGCCGGATAGCGCCGCGCGATGTTCTGCCACGGATCCGCGCCCAACTGTTTGAGACCCAGAGACACACGCTGGCGTTCGCGATCGAACTTCAAAATCCGCACATCGATCTCTTCGCCGACCTTGACGACTTCGGACGGATGCTTGACGCGCTTCCAAGCCATGTCGGTGATGTGCAGCAACCCGTCGATGCCCCCTAAGTCCACGAAGGCGCCGTAGTCGGTGAGATTCTTCACCACACCCTTGACCGCCGCGCCCTCCTGCAAATTGTCCAGCAGCGCGGAACGCTCGGCGCTGTATTCCTGTTCCACGACCGCGCGACGCGACACGACCACGTTGTTGCGCTTCTGGTCGAGCTTGATCACCTTGAATTCGAGCGGCTTGTTCTCCAAGTACGACGGATCGCGCACCGGGCGCACATCGACCAAGGAACCCGGCAAGAACGCGCGCACATTGTCGATCTCGACGGTGAAACCGCCCTTGACCCGACCCGTGATGATGCCGATGACCACCTCTTGCTTTTCGAAGGCCGTTTCGAGGCGTGTCCACGTTCTGGCGCGTTTAGCCTTCTCGCGCGAGAGGCGGGTTTCTCCCGAACCGTCCTCGACGCTGTCCAAGGCGACTTCGACGGTCTCGCCCACGACGACCTCGATTTCACCTTTTTCGTTCTTGAATTGGTCGGAGGGAATTACCGCCTCGGATTTTAACCCGACGTTGACGATGACGTAGTCCTGGCCTACTTCGACGATCAGTCCATTGAGGATGGTGCCAGGACGAATGCGCTGGCTCGCGATGCTCTGTTCGAACAGTTCCGCAAAACTTTCTGTCATGTGTTCTCTTAGCTTTTACCCTAGCACAGGTCCTGCGTGCCCCAAGGGGTTACCAAAAATAACGGCGATCACTCCATGAAAGCCGCAACCTAAATCGACAGACGCCCGCGGGCCACTCCCAAGACGCGCTCAACCACCGCATCGACGGACATACCCGTTGTATCCAGCAGGATCGCGTCTGCGCCTGGGACAAGAGGCGCAATAGCGCGATTCATGTCGCGCTGATCACGCTCCGCTATCTCCAGCGAAAGGGCGGCAAGGGTAGCAGCAACCCCCTTTTCTTTCAACTGCTTATGGCGTCTGGCGGCCCGCTCCGCCGCACTTGCCGTGAGAAAAATCTTAACCTCCGCCTGGGGGAATACCACGGTTCCCATATCGCGGCCGTCCGCCACCAAACCCGGGGGTACCGCAAAGCGCCGCTGGCGCTCCAGGAGCGCGGCGCGAACCACGGGTATGGCGGCCACCTTGGAGGCGTCATTTCCCGCTTCCTCGGTCCGAATGGCGCCCGTCACCTCCTTACCGTCCAGCCAGACGACTTCCTGGTCCGACGGATCGGAACCGAACCGAATGTCAGACGCTTTCGCCAATTGGGCGAGGCCAGGCCCGTCGTCGAGGCCAACGCCCGCCTGCCGGCCCGCCAGGGCGACCAAGCGGTACAGTGCACCACTATCGAGCAACGCCCAGCCGAGCGCTCGTGCGGCGGCGCGGCTGACAGTGCCCTTGCCGGATCCTGAGGGACCATCAATGGTCATGATGCGCACGTC
>PMMB01000086.1:5903-6862 GCA_003165495.1 Gammaproteobacteria bacterium
TTCGCCACGTCGCGAATCAAAATGGATTTGGCGGCCCGCAGACTCGCGATGGTAAAGGACATGGCGATCCGATGATCGCCGAAGCTATCGATTTCGCCGCCGCTGAATGCCGGGCCTTCGCCGCAACCCTCGATTCGCATGCCGTCGCGCAGCACGCTGTGAGCCACGCCGAGGGACTTAAGGCCGGCGCTCATGGCCGCTATTCGGTCGCTTTCTTTCACACGAAGCTCTTCGGCGCCCGTCACCACAGTTTCGCCGCTCGCACAGGCGGCCGCGATAAACAACACCGGAAGTTCGTCGATGGCGAGCGGCACCAGCGCCGCCGGCATCTCTATACCCCGCAACGCGGATGCGCGAACCAGCAGATCCGCCACCGGTTCGGCTCCGCTCTCGCGCCGGTTCAGTACCTCGATATTGCCGCCCATGCCGCGCAAAATATCGAGCAAGCCGGTTCGCGTCGGGTTCAATCCCACGTTCTGAATCAACAAGCCCGTGGCCGAGGCACCCAACAGTCCTGCAACGATGAAAAAGGCGGCGGACGAGAAATCGCCAGGCACATTGAAACGCTGATTCGCCAATAGCCTCGGTGGGTGCAGAGTCGTGCGGAGGCCGTCAATATCGAGGCGTACGCCGCAACTCTCGAGCATGCGTTCGCTATGGTCGCGGGTGATATTCGGTGCGATGACCGTAGTGGCGCCGTCGGCATAGAGTGCGGCCAACAGAACCGCCGACTTCACCTGCGCGCTCGCCACCGGCATGCGGTATTCAATGCCCTGCAGCCTGCGCCCGCCGCCGATATCGACCGGCGGTGTGCCATTGCGGGTGCGGACATCGGCCCCCATCTCGCGCAGGGGCTTTGCGACCCGCTCCATCGGGCGCTTCATGAGCGACGCATCGCCGATCAATTGCGAATTGAAGGCTTGCGCCGACAATAGCCCGGTAAACAATCGCATGGCCGT
>PMMB01000122.1 GCA_003165495.1 Gammaproteobacteria bacterium
ACGTCATGAATCAACAGGATGGGGTTCGCATCCCCCAGTGCGATGCAGCCGTTGATCACTTCCTGTGCACGGCGTTGCATTTCAGGGTTGCCGCGCTGCACCGAGGCGAAATCCAGATCGGACGAACTCTGTCCGCTGCCGACGGATGAGGCCGCCCCGCCCCCCAAACCGATCAACATCGACGGCCCTCCGAGAACGATCAGCGGTGCGCCGACCACGACGTCTTTCTTTTCCACGTCGGGCCTGCGCACATTGCCAAGACCGCCGGCGATCATGATGGGTTTGTGGTAACCGCGAATCACCGCGCGGCCGGATTCCAGCCCCTGCTGTTCGAAAGTCCGAAAATACCCACAAGTGTTCGGGCGCCCGAATTCATTGTTGAAGGCAGCTGACCCTAAGGGCGCGGCAATCATGATGTCGAGCGCCGAGGCAATTCGCTCCGGCTTGCCGAAGTCGCTTTCCCAGGGTTGCAGCATGCCGGGAATTTTCAGATTCGATACCGAGTAGCCGGTCAAACCGGCCTTCGGCTTCGCGCCGGTTCCCGTCGCACCTTCATCGCGAATCTCACCACCCGCGCCGGTGGCGGCTCCGGCAAAAGGAGAAATCGCGGTCGGATGATTGTGCGTCTCGACCTTCATCAAAATATCGACGGGCTCGCGCTTCCCTAAGTATCGATGCGTCAAAGGATCCGGGAAAAATCGCGTCGCGCTGCCGCCCTCGATGACGGCGGCGTTGTCGCGATAGGCGGAGAGCACTCCGGCGGAGTTGCGCGCGTACGTGGCGCGAATCATCGCAAACAACGATAGAGGCTTATGCAAGCCATCGACGATGAACTCGGCATTGAATATCTTGTGGCGGCAATGCTCCGAGTTCGCCTGCGCGAACATCATGAGCTCGACGTCGGTGGGGTCCCGCTTCAATTTGCCGAAGACGGCCACCAAGTAGTCGATCTCATCGCTTGATAGCGCCAGCCCCCAATCACGATTGGCTTGGGCGATGGCCGCATGACCATCCGTGCCCAAGCTTACCGTACGCAGCGGCCGTGCCGCGGCACCGTGAAACAGACCTTCTGGATCGATCGAATCGATCCAGATCGACTCGGTCATGCGATCGTGCAAGTCAGTTGCCAGTTGCCGCAGCTCCGCGTGGCCTAACATTGCCGTGGATTCGATGAAATATACCGTGCCGCGCTCCACGCGCCGGACGGCGTCGAGGCCGCAGACGTGCGCGATATCGGTGGCCTTGCTCGACCAGGGTGATTGCGTACCGACGCGCGGCGTGACGAGTACCCGCTGGCCGCGATCCGCCGGCGACCCGGTTCGCGAACCGTAAGTCAGCAGCTTTCCAAGCACAGCGAGTTCGAAATCGGCCAGTGGCCGTGAATCATCGACGAAGTGCAGCCAGCGGGACGAAAGCGCCGTGACACGCGGATCCTGCGCCCGCAGCGCGCGCATGCTGTGATCGAGACGAAATTGCGACAGCGCCGGCGCGCCGAAAAGACTAAACATGAAACATTCTGGCGGGCATGCGGCTATTTGCGGGCGTTGGAATCTCCGCCGGGCGTGTAGATGGGGACGGGAAATTGCGCAACGTTCGACCCTTCCAGAGCCACGACTTTGCTGACGCCCTGCTTCTTGACCTCATCGATGCGCAGCACCGAATGCATGGGTAAATAGGTGCGCTTTACTTCGTTGAATTCGGCCTTTATCTTCTCTTCGGCGGGGTCGACGACCACGGTCGAGCGCTCGCCGAATACCAGTTCCTCGACTTCGATGAAACCGAATAGACTGCCGTGACTCACTTTCCGGGCGTAGATCTCGTAGACCTTGCCTTGATTTACGAACAGAACTTTGAAAATGTGACTCGCGGCCATTTAGAAGGCTCCAACCATTGCTAGTATTTCACCATATTGTACGGGCACTTAGCGCAAACCTGCCGACCCGTCGGAGGGATTGAGTATGGCCTTGCGCTTACGCATTGTCAGCGAACATGCAAACCGCCTCGGCGAGCAATCTACCAAGGTGTTCGGCGTGCATGGCGGCACTATCGGGCGTGCGACTGACAATGAGTGGATTCTACCCGACCCGGAGCGTTACCTCTCGGGCAATCACGCCCGAGTCGATTTTCGGGCCGGAACGTACGTCCTCGTCGACACCAGTTCCAATGGCACCTACGTCAATGGCGCTCAGGTGCCCCTGGGCAAGTACCATGATTACCTATTGAAAGACGGCGATTACGTCCGCCTGGGCGAATATGAGCTGCTGGTCAGTATCGACAAGAGCAACGACTTTCCGCCCGAAGATGGCGCCATTGTCGCCTACGACGGACAGTCACCGTCCTCGGCGGTCAAGAAGTCGACCGCCGACGACCTCGGCGCGGACTTGGACTTAAGTCAGCTCTTCGAGCCCAGCGACCTCTTTGCGAGCGATTCCGGGATCCGCCCGCGAGACGCCTACGGGCAGGCCGTGCCGAGCCGCGCGGAGCCGCTATCGCCGCCACAGCTCGAACCGAATGCCGACGCCGCCGGCACGCCCTGGCACATGATGACCCGGCCGCTCCAAGTCGAAGGGTCCAAAGCCGAAGGCGGCGCATTACCCGGGGCGCGTCCACAAAATCCCGCGCTGTACGAGGGCGATTTCGATGCCGGGTTGACCGCCTTCTGCCGTGGCGCCGGCATAGACCCTCGCAGCGTCACGACCGAGGCCCGCGGCGCCGCGCTGCAGCTTGCCGGCCAGCTGCTGCGTGAAGCCGTCCTCGGCTTGATGGATCTGAACCAGAGCCGCAACGAATTCCGCAATCGCTTCCGAATTTCAGCGCCCGCCAACGACGGTCCGGAATCGCCGCTGAATTTTTCGCGAGGAGTCGATGAGGCATTGGTCCGTTTGTTGACCACCTTGTCGACACGTGCCGGATCGGTCGAGGCGATACGCACCAACTTCCGTGAACTCAAGGCCCAGAACACCGCAGCGCTCGCCGCCACGCGCGCCGCCTTCGAGGAGTTTCTCGGGCGCGTCAACCCTACGGAACTCGAAGAACGTTTTGATCGAGCGAACAAGCGCGGCGTCTTCGGATCTCAGAACAAAGCGAAGTATTGGGAGCTCTATGGCGAGATGTTCGCGGGTCTCGCGCAACGTCCGGCGGACGGATTTCCGCATTTATTTACTGAGGCCTTTGCGAAAGCGTACGAAGCGAAATTGCGGGTCTTGGTCCCGCCGCGGCACAGCAGTTTCGGCGGCAATCGAGGCGATGAGATCGATTCGAACGATCAAGCCGTCGGCGATACGTAGAGTGGCCCGTGCGGCTCCTAATCGTAGAAGACGATGATATCGTCGCCGACGCGATCACGCGCGGTCTAGCCGCGGCCGATTATTCGGTACTCTGGGTCACCAGCGCCGAAGCCGCTCAAGCCGCGCTCGTGAACGAGGAATTCGCGATGGCCGTGATCGACGTCGGGCTGCCCGGCGCGGACGGCCTGACCCTGGTGCGCCGCCTGCGCAGCGCGGGCAAAACAATGCCAACGCTGATTCTCACCGCCCGCTGCACGCTCACCGACAAGGTCAAAGCGCTGGATCTCGGCGCCGACGATTTCTTGAGCAAACCCTTTGAAGCCGCAGAGTTGGCCGCACGTTGTCGCGCATTGATGCGACGCTCGTACGGCGCCTCGAGCGGCATCATCAAACTCAATCGCATGAGTGTCGACCTCTTGGGCAAGCGGCTGTGCATCGACGACGCCGAAGTCGAGCTGACGGCGCGTGAATGGTTGGTGCTCGAGTGTCTGGTGCGGCGCATCGGATTGATCGTCTCCAAGGAGCGCCTTCAGCAAGCGGTGGCGAATCCGGACCACGACATCACGGCGAACGCCGTGGAAGTGCACATCTCCCGGTTGCGCGCCAAACTCGGCAGCGCCGCCGTCGTGCGCAGCTTGCGCGGCCTGGGTTACCGGCTCGAAGAAGCAAAACCCGCGTGACTTCGTCGATCAGCCGTCAACTGATATTTTGGCTCGCGGTGCCGTTGATGCTATTGGCGCTGTGCGGCGCCCTGGTGCATTACTTCAACAGCGTCGCGCCGGGAGTCATCAGCAGCGATCGGCGGCTGAGGGAAGCCGCCAATGCCGTGATGGCGCATGTGCTGATCAAGAACGGTCAGGCAACGGTCGATGCCGACAGCCAAATCAAGCCCCCTCTGCCGGCGCCCGACTCCATCAAATACGCGCTGCGCGACGTCCAAGGCCGCTTGCTCGCCGGCGATCCACAACTACCCGTGGTTTCCATGAGCAGTGACAGCAGCCAGATCTTCGCCATGGCGCAAGTCGATCACCGCAGCCTGCGTACGCTCGTCACGCGATTCGACACTCGAGCCGGGGTAATACTCATCTCGGTTGCGGACGCGCGCCCCGCCATGGAGCCGGCCGCCCGCTTCGGCTTCATGAGTACCCTGCTTTGGGACTTCGTGCAGTTGGACGTGACGCTGGTCCTCGTATGGGTGGGCATTCAACTCGGGCTGCGTCCGGTCAAGAGGCTGCGCGATGAAATCGCCGAGCGTTCGCCGCTCGATTTGCGCCCCATCGTGGAAACTTCGGTGCCGCGCGAAATTGCGCCCGTGGTGGTCACGCTGAATCGATTGTTCACCATGCTGCGCGCCGCCGTGCAGTCGCAGCAACAATTCATCGCCAATACCGCGCATCAATTGCGCACGCCGATCACCGGTATGCAGGCGCAATTGGACGTGCTCGTCGCCGAACCGGCGGCGCAGCCGATCAAGAGCCGATTGCTGACGCTGCAAGAAGGCGTCCGTCAGCTGGCGCACTCCGCCAATCAATTGCTCACCCTGGCGCGGGCCGATCCCGCTGCAAACATGGCGGCCAAGAACCAAGCGGTGGATTTGAACGCCATCGTGCGCGAGGTCGCGGCCAAGTTCTTTGATCGCGCCTTGCAAGCCAACATCGACTTAGGTATAGACGCGCGGCCGGCCACCCTTCATGCCGACCCGTCGCTGCTCGATGATCTGTTGAGCAATCTG
>PMMB01000203.1 GCA_003165495.1 Gammaproteobacteria bacterium
TCGTCGTGCAATTCGCGCGACAGAGCGGACTTCTCCTGCTCCGACACCCCTTGCAAGTGGGTCGAGAGCGCGGTCAGCTCCCGGGTTCGTTCGTCGACCTGGTGTTCCAGTTCCTGCTTCTGATCGCGCAGGTTGGTGGCTTGGCGAGCGCGCCGGCGCATGTCGCTGTAAACGAGACGCGTCGCGAGCAACACCAGACCGATATTGAGGATGACCCCTGCAGCGGACACCCAACGCGACAATCGAAAATCCGCCTGCCACTGCGCCGTGGCCGCGGAGAGCTCGCGCGCCTCCGCGACACGCATGTTGCCGATGATCTTCGATATTTCATCCATGGAGCGCTTGCCCACGTCGGTGCGCACGACATTCACCGCCGGCGCGGCACCTCTTCTTTTGAAGACCGCCAGGGTATCCGCGAGTTCGCCGAGCTTTTCGCCGGTCAGAATTCGCAGCTCCTGGAACTCGCGGCTTTCGTCGTTGCCGCCGTAGGCCCCGTGCACGCGATCGAGCGCAGTCTCGACCCCTGCCACCGCTTCGGTGTATGGCTGCAGATAGGAGCTTTCGCCGGTCAGGAGATAGCCGCGCTGGCCCGACTCGGCATCGGTCACGAGCGCTATGAACTCACCCAGGGCTTGCTGCCGCAACTGCGAGTCGTGCACACGCTCGTTGGCCGTGTTGAGCCGCGACTGTCCGGCGGCCGCGAGGAAAAACAGGCCGACGAGGAAGCCGATCAGCAGTACGGGCGGCAAGGCGATGTACCATCGCCCGATTTTGCCCAATTCCTCGCCCAAGATTTTCATGTGAAAGCGTCCGCGCTATAACCCATAAAGTTTAACATGTGGGGCGATTCCTACAGGAAAGGTGGGATCGGAACTGATGGTGTGGCTCCCCGGCCGCCGCCACAATAGCTGTGATACTGTTCTTGTGTTCTATAGGAGATAACAAATGGAAACCACATTCGACGGAACCACTGAGCAGGTGCGTGCAAGCGGGCGCCGCCTCAAGAACGATTTGAGCGACGGCGTGAGCAATATGAAGTCGGCCGCTTCGAGCGAGATCAAAAGCTTGATTGCGGACGTTGAGGATCTGATGGCACGAATCTCCGACTTGAAAGATGCGGACGTGGTGCGCGTGCGCGGCAAGGTTCAACGGGCGGTTGATGCAACGAAGCAGAGCCTGGCGGACGGGGCCGAAACCATAAGGCAACAAGCGCAAAACGCTGCAAGTACGGCTGACGATTATGTTCGCGAAAGCCCGTGGCAAGCGGTTGGCATTGCCGCTCTGGTCGGTGCGGTTGTGGGGATGTTGGCGGCCCGCCGTTCCTAAGGTCACCGACGGTGCGCCTGCTGTGGTCACTGCCGAAAGCGGCGCCGGCGCTGCTGCGCCATCTGGTGGCGTATGTCGACCTGGCGAGCTTGGATTTGGCCAGAGCACAGCGGGAAATTACGGCGGAGCTCCTAACGTCCGCGATCGCAGTCATCTGCGGCCTATTTGCGGTTTTCATGGGCTGCCTCGCCGTGGTGGCCTACACCTGGGACACGCCCCATCGTATGACCGCCATCGCATGGATGGGAGGCGGATTCTTGGTTGTTGCCATCGTGGCGGTGGCGTACCTATCAAACGCCGCGCGGGCGAAGTCGCCGCTTCTAGACTCCGTGCGTCGGGAATGGCAGGAAGATCGCGTGCTTCTCGAGCGCATATTGTCGTCGGACCAGGAGTGATCTGGCTATGACGGACCGGGACGAAGCAGCGCGCGCCGAGATTCTCGCCAGGCTCGCGGTGTCGCGCGAGGAATGGTGGCGCGTGCTCGCTCCACGGCGCAATGAGCCCAACGCCGACGGCAGCTCGAGCGGCGACGCGCACTCTGGGGAGTTTCCCCGCAGCCGCACCATGCAAATGCTCATGAGCGGCCGCGGACTCGGAACATTGGGTGCGGTCGCGGCCGGTCTTCTCATTGCGCGTCCCGCCTTGGCGCTGCGTCTACTGCGAATGCTGCCGGCCGGTGCGGTTGCCAGGATGTTCCTGATGCGCGCCATAACTCGACTGCGGGCAAGACCGGAATAAACGTTGATCGGCGATCTTGGGTTATCCCAATATGACGATTCCAACGTGGTGGCTGCCGTCATCCTTTAGAGTGAATTCACACGGCGTGCCCGATATTTCCTGACCGTCGAGAGATGCCTGAATCACGCCGCAACTCACGCCATGCGGGTTCTCCACCGTGATGCGGTATCGCGACGATCCGTATTTATAGGTGATCTCGAAGCCGGCCCAGGCACGGGGAATACAGGGATTGAGGGCTAGGATCCGGCCGCGCAATTGGATGCCCAGTATCCCCTCCACTGCGGTGCGGTACATCCAACCTGCGGAACCGGTATACCAGGTCCAGCCACCTCGGCCAACGTGCTGAGCGGCCGAGTACACATCGGCGCAGGCAACATACGGTTCGACCTTGTAGCGATGAATGCCGGCGCGAGTACTCGCATGATTGATGGGATTGAGAATCGAGAATAGTTCTCCGGCGCGATCGCCGTCGCCCAGCAGTGCAAACGCTAAAGTCGACCACATGGCGGCGTGCGTGTACTGACCCCCGTTCTCGCGAAGGCCGGGCGGATAGGCTTTGATATACCCGGGGTCGTGCTTCGTGCGGTCGAATGCCGGCGTGAACAATTGCACGAGGCCGTCACTGCGGCTGACCAGCAGTGAGTTGACCGCCGACATCGCCCGTACCGCGCGCTCGCGCTCTGCGGCGCCGGAGATCACCGCCCACGACTGAGCAATGGAATCGATCCTACATTCATCGCTGGCAACCGATCCTAAGGGCGTGCCGTCATCAAAGTAACCGCGCCGATACCAGTCGCCGTCCCACGCTTCGCGCTCGATAGCCTGTTGCAGGGCAAACGCATGCTTGCGCCATACTGCGGCCGCGGCGGACTCGCCGCGCCGCTCGGCGATCGGCGCGAATCGCAGCAACGTGGCGTACAAGAACCACCCGAGCCAAACACTTTCGCCGCGCCCAGCCGCTCCAACTCGATTCATGCCGTCGTTCCAATCGCCGGTGCCGAATAGCGGGAGGCCGTGCGAACCGATCGCAAGACTCGAATCGAGCGCGCGGACGCAGTGTTCGAATAACGACCCGATGCTCGCCTGCTCGGGAGCGGAAAAAATCTCTTGGCTGTCCGCCGGCAGAGGGCCGCCTGCCAGAAACGGCACCTGCTCCTCGAGCACGGCCAAATCCTCCGTGACTTCCAGGTAGTGAGCGACCACGAACGGCAGCCAAATGCGGTCGTCCGAGACGCGGGTTTTCACTCCCTGGCCGGATGCCGGGAGCCACCAATGCTGCACGTCTCCCTCCTCGAATTGGCGCGCCGCGGCGCGCAAGATATGCTCGCGCGCAATCGCCGGATTGGAAACGCACAGGGCCATGACATCCTGAAGCTGATCTCGAAACCCGTAAGCTCCGCTCGATTGATAAAACGCGGTCCGCGCCCATACGCGGCATGCGAGGGTCTGATACAACAGCCAGCCGTTGACGAGGATGTCCATGGATCGATCCGGCGTCTTGACTTGTATGGCGCCCAAGGTCTGGTCCCAGAAGTCCGTTACGCCCTTCAAGACGGCATCGAGATCGGCAGTCCGATAGCGTTCGATGAGTGCGACGGCGGCGGCGGACGACGCCTCTTCCCCGAGCAGAAACGTCAGCTCCATTTCTTCGCCCGGACCCAAGGTGATCTTTGTTTGCATCGCACCGCAGGGATCCAAGCCGCCACCGACCCGATTCGACAGCCGCTGCGATCCCAGCAGTGCCGCCGGCTCGGCAAGGGATCCGTGACGACCGACGAATTCCGCGCGATCTGCGGTACACGCCTGCTGCCGGCCCGCCATGTCCATGAATGCGACTCGCGACGGAAATCCACTATTCCAGGGATTGCGCGCCAGCAGGGCCGTGGTCTTTGCTTCGATTTCAGTCACGATGAACGGAGCCGTCCTGCCGCGTTGGTTTCCCAGCACCCAGTCCAAGTAATGAGTGACCGAGAGTTGCCGTGATTCGCCCGAGCGATTGACGATCCTGAGCCGCGAAATCTTGAGCGGATCTTCGAGCGGCACGAATTGCAAGAGATCCAACGAGATGCCATGCGACGTATGCTCGAATCGGCTATAGCCGAAGCCATGGCGAATGACATAGGTGTAGGACGGTTCGCGGATGGGTAGGGGCGTAGCGCTCCATAGATCTCCGGTTTCTTCGTCACGAATGTAGATGGCTTCCGCGGGCGCGTCGCTGACCGGGTCGTTCGACCACGGCGTGAGTTTGTTCTGCTGTGCATTGAGCGACCAAGTGCTGCCGGAGCCGTCCGCGGAGACCAGAAATCCAAACCCCGAATTGGCGATTACGTTGATCCACGGCGCCGGCGTCCATTGACCCTCGTCGAGTATCACGACGTATTCGCGCGCCTCCGCGGCAAACCCGCCGAGCCCGTTGAAAAACTCGAGCGGGGGTGTGGTGCGCGCGGTCAGGTCCCGCGGCTCCGCAACGATGTTCTGCAGGCGCCGGCGCGGCACCGGCTCCGGTTCCCGCAGCCGTGCGAGCTGATTGCTCAAGGTGCCGCGCCGCGCGACGAATACCGCACGCGCGGCCGTCTGCAACAGATCGCGGATGGAGGAGAGCAGCAAGTCGGCGCGGAGCAAGAACACCGCCCCGCGAGAAGTCCCGTCCTCGTCGCTACGTTGAGTTTGCGACGTGCGGATCGCGGCATCCAGCGCCAGTTGCAAGCCCGATGCATAGGACGGTGGGCAGTCATTCAGAATGACGAGATCCACGGCCA
>PMMB01000363.1:0-1916 GCA_003165495.1 Gammaproteobacteria bacterium
GCGACCTTGGGCGGCGTCGCCTTTGGCCAAACCGTATTGATGCGGGCGACTCTCGCGGCAGGTCTCGAGTGGGACACCGCGTCCGCGCACTCCGCGGCCTATGACGCCGAGCGCACAGCCGACCTGTTCTGCATGGTGTGCAATCAGTTTCAAGGTGTGTTCGACGCCAGCCGCCGGCGCCTGGCCGCGATGGGGCCGTTGGAGATCGAGCCCTCGGCCCCCAGCGACCCATGAACCCATGGGCGGCTCCCTTAGGCGGGTACGGCGCCAGCTTCCGCGAGTAGCTGCTTGAGTTCGCCGCTCTTGTACATCTCGATCGTAATGTCGCAACCGCCGACCAGCTCGCCGCTGACATACAGCTGCGGAAAGGTCGGCCAATTGGAATAGGTCTTCAGCGCTTCGCGCACTTCCGGGTCCTCGAATATGTTCACATGCGCAAACTGCGCCTGACAGGCGCGCAGAGCGCTCACCGTCTGCGCCGAAAACCCGCATTGCGGAAAATCGGGCGTGCCCTTCATGTAAAGCACTACGGGTGAGGCCGATAGTTGGCTCTTGATCCTTTCGATAGGGTTCATGGTCGACAATCTCCAAATTGATCACTTCTTCACACGGCTACGATAACAGCCCAGGCCGTATCCGTGTGCCTCCAAAGCGCAAATATTGCCACCGGAGGACATGAGAGAAACGTCGGAAATCGTTGAATTATTGGGGTTAGTCCCTTATTCTTCCAGGCCGCCGCGGCGCAAGATCCGCGCAGTGGCGCTTAGCCCACGGTTTGGGCGAGCCGGATCCGACGAAATACTTATAAAAGGGGAATCTCGTGAACCCATTAACTACAGTGAAATGGCCATTGATTATCGGCTTCGCGCTCGCGGTGGCGATCGCGGCCCTGGTGGGCGGCGGACTTACCTTCAACGCGGCGACTCTGGCGAGCCTGACGCGCTGGCTGCACATCGTATTCGGTGTGTTCTGGATCGGCCTGTTGTACTACTTCAACGCCGTCCAGACCCCGGCCATGGCCGTTGCCGCCGCGGATAAAGGGGGACCCGGCGGAGCCGGCATCAATAAATATGTCGCACCGCGCGCCTTGCTCTGGTTTCGTTGGTCGGCGCTTGGCACGTGGCTTGCCGGGGCCTATTTGCTGTCGCAAACCCACGGTCGCTTTATCGACACTTTTACCTTTGGCCTGCTGCAGAACCCCGTATCCCACTCCAATGTCATCATGGGTTTCGGCGCCTGGTTCGGAACCATCATGCTGTTCAATGTCTGGGGACTCATTTGGCCCAACCAGAAAAAGATCTTAGGAATAGTGCCCGCGACCGATGAACAAAAGGCCGCGGCGCGCAAAGTCGCCCTGTATGCCTCGCGCGTCAATTTCTTGCTGTCCATCCCCATGCTGATGTGCATGATCGGGCCGTCGCACGGACTGCCCTTCTGACCCTCGGGAACCGGCACTTGCGACAATCGGTGCCGGTTCCCGCGGACCTGCCGCAACAGGTCTCCCGCGCCCTGGCCGAGGATGTCGGCAGCGGTGATTTGACGGCTGCCCTGATACCTCCGGATCGGGTCGGCCGGGCTGCCGTGATCACCCGGGAGCCGGCCATCGTGTGCGGCATCCCCTACGTCGAAGCGTGCTTCGGCCAGATCGATGCGCGGGTCCGGCTCAAGTGGCAAATCGCCGAAGGCGACTCTGTCGCCGCCAATCAGCTCTTGTTCACGCTCGAGGGTCCGGCGCGCGCGCTATTGACCGGCGAACGTACGGCACTCAATTTCTTGCAGCTGCTCTGCGGCACCGCCACCGCGGCGCACTCCTATGCGGCGCTCCTCGAAGGCACGAATTGCCGCCTGCTCGACACGCGCAAGACGATTCCGGGTCTACGTTCGGCGCAGAAGTACGCGGTGCGCGTCGGCGGCGG
>PMMB01000363.1:1975-3612 GCA_003165495.1 Gammaproteobacteria bacterium
CCGGTGGAAGTCGAGGTGGAAAATCTATCCGAATTGCGGCAAGCGATCGACGCCGGTGCCGATATCGCCATGCTCGACGAGTTCTCGCTGCAGGCCCTGCGCGACGCGGTGGCGCTCAACGCGCAGGCCGCAAAGCCGCTGAAGCTCGAAGCTTCCGGCGGCATTACGACTGCCATCATCCGTGAAATTGCCGAAACGGGGGTCGACTTCATCTCTGTCGGCAGCATCACCAAGCATGTGCACGCGGTCGACCTGTCGATGCGGTTCGAGTGGAAAACCTAGCGCGATGATTCCCGTGAACACATGCCGTTGGGCTCTGATTTCTGTCATTCTCTTCGCCTCGCCTTGCATGGCCGCGAGATGGCAAGAAGTCGGAAATCCAGGGACTTCGACCGACAAGATCATGGTCGATACCGACTCCATTCAGAACGATGGAAATCTACGATTGGCGCTGATAATGACCGTTTATACGGTACCACGCACCAATGCGCACAATATCTTGCTGGACAGGCACGTGCAGAAAACCGCGTTTGATTGCCCCAATCGAACCTTTATCGGCATTCAAACCCTGGGGTATTTGAACAACAAGCAAATCGGCTCGAGCCCGGAGACCGTTGATTGGCGGAATAAGCTCATTCCTCTGAAGAACGATCCGCTGACGAATCGCATCGCCTTGTTGGTCTGCTCGCAAGCGGCGGCCAACGAAAGCCCGCCGGTCAGCGCCGCTCCAGGCTCACCCCCGGCACAACCTAAGCCTAAGTTCTCCACCGCCTCCGGAATCATCGTCAATACGGCGGGAGATGTACTGACCAATTATCACGTGGTCAAGAACTGCAAGGCCGTATTGATCAAAGGGAGAAACTCAGCGCCGGTATCCGCAAGAGTGGATGCCGTCGATCCAAAGAATGATTTGGCGATTTTGAAAGTCGACCCGACTTTGGGTCTCGGCACGCCGGCCGTTTTTCGCCGCCAATCACGGCCGGCGAAATTGGGCGAAAGCATAGGCGTAATCGGCTATCCGCTCACGGGAATTTTGTCCGCGGAGCCGAAGGCCACCTTTGGACAGATCAACTCGGTCGCCGGCGTTAATAATGACTATACGCTGCTGCAGATATCGGCGCCGATTCAGCCCGGAAACAGCGGCGGACCTGTTCTTGACGGAGCCGGCTCCGTGATCGGCGTGGTTGTTTCCCAGGCATCCATGGCGCTCGCCGCGTTGACCGGATCGGTACCGCAAAACGTCAACTTCGCCATCCGCGGAGAGTTCGCGCAGATCTTCCTAACGGCTCACGGGGTCAAGTTCGACACCAGCGGAAGTCAAAGGAAGCTCGAAACCGACGAAATCGCCGGAGTGGGTCAGAAATCGACGGTGTTCATCCTTTGCGCCGCCGAATAACTCAAGCATAACCGTCAAGCGCTGTTGGCGGACTTCAGCACGCGCTGCGGTTGCGACACGCCATACCCTTGCGCGTAGTCGACGCCCAGGCTCTGCAGCATGTTGATGATCTCCTGGTTCTCGGCGAACTCGGCAATGGTCTGCTTGCCGGTCAAATGTCCGATCTCATTGATCGAGCGCACCATCTCGCGGTCGATCGGATCGTGCAATATCTCCTTGACGAAGCTGCCGTCGATCTTCA
>PMMB01000363.1:3726-3872 GCA_003165495.1 Gammaproteobacteria bacterium
GTGGCATCCAAGCCGCTGCGGTGGAACTGATCGATGACATACGGCAGGAACTTATCGTCGCCCAGGCTTTGCCCCGAGAGATTGATCGAGCACATGGTCAATTTCTCGCGCTCGTCGGCCTCGGAGACCAGCCACCGGAACGCGTT
>PMMB01000126.1:0-14286 GCA_003165495.1 Gammaproteobacteria bacterium
CCTTCTGGCCTGCGTTTCTCTCTGTGCGTTCGCGACCGTTCACTGCTTTGCCGAAACGCCCGCGCCGCCGGCGCCGGCCGCCTCGATGACCATCCCGACCGCGCCGCAGCTCGATGCGCGTGCGTACATCGTCGTCGACTATCGCACTGACAAGATTCTGGCCGCGAAGGATGCGGCGGCGCGAGTGGAACCGGCGAGCCTCACCAAGCTCATGACGGCCTACATCGTGTTTCAAGAGTTGGCGGCCGGCAAACTCAAACTGGATGAGCAGGTGACGGTGAGCGAGCATGCCTGGCGCTCGGAAGGCTCGCGAACTTTCATCGAATTGGGCAAACCGGTATCGGTCCAGGACCTGATCTTAGGGATGATCGTGCAGTCGGGCAATGATGCCACGATTGCTCTGGCCGAACGCATCGCCGGGACCGAAGAGACATTTGCGCAGATGATGAACGCCAATGCAAAGCGCCTGGGGATGGAGGGTAGTCATTTCGAAAACAGCTCGGGACTGCCTTCACCCCAGCACTACAGCACCGCGCGCGATCTGTCGCTGCTGGCCAACGCCATAATTCGCGAGTATCCGCAGTACTACAAATGGTTTTCGGTACGCGAATTCGAGCACAACGGCATCAAGCAGCAAAATCGCAACGGCCTGCTCGAACGCGACCCCACGGTCGACGGCTTGAAGACCGGCCACACGGATTCGGCGGGTTATTGCCTGGTGACCTCCGCGCTGCGCGACGGCATGCGGCTGGTGACGGTGGTCATGGGAGCGGCGAGCATGAGGGCGCGCGAGAATGCGAGCACTGCGCTTCTTAACTACGGATTCACTTTCTACGATACCAAATTGGTGGTCAAAGGTGCCGCCGTTCTCGCGACCACGAGGGTCTGGAAGGCGCACAGTTCGTCCGTCGATCTCGGCATCAAGGACGATCTCTACATCACCCTGCCGCGCGGCGAAGCCGACGGCATCAAGACAGCCGCCGATGTGCAGCCACGTTTGATCGCACCGCTCGCCCTGGATACGACTGTCGGCACCTTGCGCGTGTTCGTCGGCGGCAAAACCCTGGCAACCAGACCCTTGCATCCGTTGAAAAACGTGGCCGCGGGAGGCTGGTGGCGTCGATTGATCGACACCATTCGACTTTGGTTCGCCTAAAGTGGCCATGCCGCTGCCCATCTGCTACTTGAATGGTGACTACCTGCCCTTGGCGGAGGCGCGGGTGTCGCCGCTCGATCGCGCGTTCCTATTCGGCGATGCGGTCTACGAAGTCCTACCAGTCTACGCGTCGCGCCCGTTCCGCGTGCGCGAGCATTTGGACCGGCTCAATCGCAGCCTTGCAAGCATCCGCATGTCGGCACCCCTGTCCCACGCTGACTGGGCGCAACTGTGTCAGGAGCTGATTGCCCGCAATTCAGCCCGCGATGCGTATCTCTATCTCCAGGTCACTCGCGGCGCCGAGTTCGGCCGCAATCACGCATGGCCGGAAGATTTGAAGCCCACCTTGTTTGCCTACGTCACGGCCTTGGAACCCGTGTCGCCGTCCTTCCTGGAACAGGGTGTCTCGGCGGTGACGGCTGCGGACACGCGTTGGGCGCGGCGCGACATCAAATCCACGGCTCTGCTGGCCAATATTCTGCTCAAGAAACTCTCCGCCGATGCCGGCGCATTTGAAACCATCATGTTGGAGAACGGCGAACTCACCGAAGGCTCGTCGACGACCGTGCACGTCGTGAAGGGCGGCGTCATTCACACGCCGCCCAACGGCCATCATATTCTTCCGGGCACGACTCGCGACGTCGTCACCGAACTCGCCGCCCGCTTGAGTGTGCGCTGCGAAAGCGGTCGCGTCGCTGAAGCTACGCTCCGGGCCGCGGACGAGATCTGGCTGGCATTTGCAACGCGCGGCGTGTTGCCGGTCACGACCCTTGACGGCGCTGCGGTCGGCGGCGGCAAGCCCGGCCCAATATTCAAACGAATGAGCGCCGCCTTTGCCGACTACACGCGTGAACTCGCCGGAACGCCGGCGCTATGAGCGACATCACGCTTCAGGAGTTTCCGAGTGAATTTCCCATCAAGGTGGTGGGGCGTCACGACAGCGGCCTGCGCGCACTCACCCAAGCCATCATTGAGCGCCATGCGGGACCGCAACTTGGATCCAGCATACGCACACGCACCAGCGCGGACGGCAATTTCCTCGCGTTGACCTATCTGGTGCGGGCGACCAGTCGCGATCAACTGGATGCGATCTATCGCGAGTTGACGGCCTGCAAATCGGTATTGATGGCGCTGTAATCGGGCGCGAATTTGAGCTGCCGCAATAAATGCGGCTTCAATCCGTTCGCCACCGTGTCCATGGCGCGAGCGGCGCCGATTTCGGCAAAGCGGGCCACGCGATCCGCAAGCCGTGTAACGGCGAGTCCCCGATGACCACACACGTTGATGCGCTCGAATGGATTCAGATCGAGCGACACGTTGAGCGCCAATCCGTGATAACTCGAGCCGCGGCGAATCCGCAAACCGACGCTGGCGAGTTTGGCACCGTCGACATACACCCCCGGCGCCTCGCGCGAGCCCTTCGCCGTGACGCCGAGTTCGGCAACGTAGGCAATGACGGCATTCTCGAGCGCCACCACCAATTCGCGCACGCTTAAGGGGCGGCGCCGCAAATCAATGAGCGGATAGACCACCAGCTGCCCGGGACCGTGATAGGTCACCTGACCGCCGCGGTCGATTTGCACCACCGGAATGTCGCCAGGGCGCAGCAAATGCTCGCGGCTCGCATTCAATCCCAAGGTAAATACCGGCGGATGTTCGACGAACCATATTTCATCGGGCGTCGAACTCTCTCGGTCGTCGGTAAACCTTTGCATCGCCCGCCAAGTGGGCTCGTACGCCACCAACCCGAGATGCCGGATCAGAGGTGCATCGCTCATGGGTCGCGGCGCGCCCCGGATGCCATGGACGCCCGCTGCGTCAACGTGGCGTTGTTGAGGCCGGCGTTGTTGCGTGCCAGCGCCTGTTCCGCCCGATAGCTCGATCGCACCAACGGGCCGGACACGCACTCCAGAAATCCCAACGCCAGCGCCCAATCCCGGTACTGATCGAACTCGCCCGGCGTAACGAACCTCTCGACGTTCAAATGGTTCGGTGTGGGCCGCAGATACTGCCCAAGCGTCAGAATATCGAGCGCCGCGGCACGCAGATCCATCATGGTCCGGTGAATTTCAGCGTCGGTCTCGCCCAGGCCCAGCATCAAACTGGTCTTGGTCAGCACCGACGGTCGATGTGCCTTCGCCGCACGCAGCACGCCGATGGTCTGCTCGTACCCGGCTCGCGGATCGCGCACCGGGTGAGTCAGGCGGCTGACCGTCTCCACGTTCTGCGCGAACACATCCACTCCCGAATCGAGGACGGTTTGCACATCNNATCGCCGCAGCATAATGGGCCGATCCGCCGTCCGCCAGGTCATCGCGGTTGACCGACGTGAGCACCACATATTTGAGGCCCATCAACTCGACCGATCGCGCGACGTTCTCCGGTTCCTCTTTATCCAACCAGCCGCGCGGATTGCCGGTGTCCACCGCGCAAAATCGACAGGCACGTGTGCAGACGGCTCCCATCAACATTATGGTTGCGGTCCCCGCGTTCCAACATTCGCCGATGTTCGGGCATTTCGCTTCCTCGCACACCGTACTCAAGCGGTGTTCGCGGACGATCTGTTTGACTGCCGTGAATTCTCGCCCTGTGGCTAAGGGCGCACGCAGCCAAGCGGGTTTGCGCGCAGCGCCAGGCGCCGCGCCGTGCGTCGCAGGCCTAGCCTTGACGCCGTCCTTAATCGCCGGAAAGCCCTGAGCGGTGGTGTATTTATCGCCGCTGCGGGGCGGCCGCTGCTCTTGCAGTATGGGTATGCCTTTGAATTCGGACATACCCAAATTGTACTCCAGCTAGGCGTTCAAAGCCTGTAGCCGCTCCGGTGTTCCGACGTCTTCCCATACGCCCGCATACAGCTGCGCGGAACAGCGATTCGCCGCCATGGAACGCAGCAGCAGCGGCTTCAAGGGGAACACGCCGTCGGTACAGCCGGCAAAAAACGCGCATCGATACATGGCAATGCCGGAAAAAGTGTACTGGCTCGCGGCTGCCGACAGGGCCAGTCCCTGCTCCAATCCAAAATCCCCTAAGGGGTGCTCGGGCGGGTTAGGCACCAGCACCAGGTGCGCATCCTGATCGGAGGCTAGCTCAAGGGTCTCAAATGGAAAATTCGTATAGATGTCGCCGTTGACCACCGCAAAGGGCCCGGGTGCAAGGTGCGGCAATGCGCGAAATATGCCGCCGGCGGTCTCGAGTGCGCGCGGCTGCTCTTCGCTGTAGATAATCGTCGCACCATAGCGCGCGCCGTCTCCCAGATACTCGCTGATCTGTGAACCCAGCCACGCGAGATTGATCACGATCCGCTTGATCCCTGCGCGCACCAAGCCCACGACATGACGCTCGATCAGCGGCTGACCTCGCACCCGCAGCAAGGGCTTAGGTGTAGTGTCGGTCATCGGCCGCAGGCGTTCGCCGCGCCCAGCCGCAAGAATCATGGCGACGCGCGGACGTTCAGAAAATGCGCTCACGCGAGCGCTCGCTCCTGGGCGTTGAGAAATTCCGGTTCGATGCGCTTGGCGATGAAATCGGCGAACTCCGCCGCTTCTGCATAGTTCACAGCCGCGTCCCGCACGTAGCGCAGCACGCGCGGCAAATCCTTGAGGTATTGAGACTTTCCGTCGCGATAATACAGGCGCGCGAAGATTCCCAACACCTTGATGTGCCGCTGCAATCCGACGAGATCGAACCAACGGATGAACTTAGGCTCGGTTGCATCGAGGGGAAATCCCTTGGCTAGCAACTGTTCGCGGTACTGCAAGGCCCAAGTGCGTACCCGCGACGCGGGCCACTCGACATAGCAATCCTTGAGCAAGGATACCAAATCGTAGGTCACAGGTCCCCACACAGCGTCTTGGAAATCCAAGATGCCGGGATTGTTGGCCGCGGTCACCAACAGATTTCGCGAATGATAATCGCGATGCACGAAAGTGGCGGGTTGCGCCAAGGCGCTTTGCGCCAGCGTCTCGAACAGCCGATCCAACATGCCGCGTTCGGCGGCCGAGACCTGCAGCCCGAGATGACCGCGCAAGAACCACTCCGGCGTGAGTTCCATTTCACGCATCAGCAAGGCGTGGCTATAGCGCGGCAGAGTGCGCGCCATCCCGCTGTCGGCCGTTTGCATGGTGCTCAAGGCCCCGAGCGCATCCGCGTAGAGCCGGTCCGGCGCTCCGTCCAGCCTAAGTGCGTCGAGGTATTGCCGCTGTCCCAAGTCCGACAGCAATAGAAAACCGCGGTTTGGATCTTTTGCCAAAACCATGGGCACGTTCAGGCCGATCCCGAGCAATATCCTTGCCACGCTCAAGAAAGGTCCGAGATTTTCCTTCTCGGGCGGCGCGTCCATCACGATGTAGGTATCGTCACCGCGGGTCACGCGAAAGTAGCGGCGAAAACTCGCATCGACGGAGGCAGGCTCGATCCGGCTGCCGGCGAATCCCAAATCGTCGAACACCCATCGAGTCAAATCCGCCAGGCGGGAATCGCTTGCATCCGGTAGACCCATGCTTGACCATTCACAAACCGCAAATGCGGCGGCCACTAGTATACCGACTAAGGCGATGCATTTTGTCCATGGCTTCTCATGTTCGGGCCGCATTCATTGTCTTTTGCCTCGCGGGCACCTCCATCGTCCGCGCCGGAGACATGTGCCCCGCCCCGCCGAAGTACCAGGTCCCGCCCGCTTCCGATATCGCCGCGGACGATCATCGGATTCATATCGACAGTGACGATGCCGTGCTCGATGCCGACGGCAATGCCGTGCTGAACGGCCGCGTCAAGGTTCGGCAGGACGCACGCAGCGTGACCTCGGATTCAGTTACCTATGACGAAAAGTCCGGTCGGGTCGCGGTCAAAGGGGGCGTGGATTTCGAGGATCCGAAATTGCGCGTACGCAGCGTCACCGGCAGTTACGACATCAACGGCGCCGCGAATTTCGACCAGGCGAACTTCCAACTCATGGACCGCCTTGGGCGCGGCTTCGCGAAAGACGTCGATGTTCTCCCGGACGGCAAACTGGCGTTGACCCAGGTGCGCTATACCAGTTGTCCGGTCGGTAACGAAGACTGGATGCTGCAGGCGTCCTCGATCAATCTCGACACCAAGCTACAGGAGGGAGTCGCGCACCACGTGACCATGCGCTTCAAGGACGTGCCGATTTTTTATACGCCGTACATTTCATTTCCCTTGGGCAATGAGCGCAAGAGCGGTCTGCTGTTTCCGAGTTTCGGTCATTCCGGAAGCAACGGTTTCGAGCTGGAAGTTCCCTACTATTTCAATTTGGCCCCGAACTACGACCTCACGCTCACGCCGGGTCTTTTGTCGGCGCGCGGCGTGCAGCTTGCCGGACAGTTTCGCTACCTCGACGCAAGTTCCCACGGCCAGATCGATACGACATTTCTGCCGAACGATGCGCAGGAACACGGCGATCGCAGCTACTTACGCTTCACGGACATCACGGACATCAAGAAGGGAATGCGCTTCGACGCCGACATCGCGAACGTCAGCGACCATAATTACTTTGAGGACTTCGCCGTGGGCTCCGACCAGACCAGCGTGACCTTTCTGGAACGCCGCGCGGATTTGCTTTATTACGACGATGCCTGGCGCGTACGCGGAGAGCTGCAGAACTTTCAGACCATCGATATCACGGTGCCCACGGCTTGCAGCGGCGCCGCGGCGCCCACGGTGCCCGCGGCGTTCTGCGACCAGAGGCCCTACTCGCGCGTGCCGCGGATTCAAGCGAATGCACTGTGGCCCGTTCCGGGCACGCATTTCGAACTCGCACTGGACAGCGAGGCCGTCAATTTCCTGCGCGAAATAGGTCCCACGGGCGTGCGTTTCAACGTGGCGCCGGAACTTCGCTGGTCGTCCCGCGGCCCCGGTTACTTTTTCGAACCCGCCATCGGCTACGACTTCACGCAGTACGACTTGAAAGACGCCAGCATCGGCACTCCGAGCACTCCGACTCGGACCTTGCCCTACGCGCGGGTGGATACGGGATTGGTGTTCGAACGCGACACGGGTTCGCAAGGACAACGCACGCAAACCCTCGAGCCGCGCGTGGCCTACAGCTACGTGCCCTACCGCAATCAGGACGAACTGCCGATTTTCGATACCGGGTTGCCCGACCTGAATCTGACCGAGCTGTTCCGCACCAATCGGTATGTGGGCGAGGACCGCATCGGCGATGCGAACCAAGTGGCGCTCGCCCTGACCACACGACTCTTCGACCACGTGTCGGGGGCTCAATATCTGTCGGCGACCATCGGTCAAATCCGCTACTTCTCGATTCCGCGGGTCGGTCTGCCCCAGGAGGCCAATCTACAATCGCTGGGGCAATCTCTGGTGACGATACCCGGGGTAAATCCCCTCGCCTTGCCCGGACAAGCGCTGGTGAACTCGCGCGGCCAAATTCTGATGGCCGTACCCGGACAATATGTCTCAGGGCTGCCTTCGCAGACTTTCGCGACCGCGGGTTCGGGCCAGACGGCAGAGCTCTTCCCCGCCTCGGATCTCGTCGCCGACGTATCGGTGACGGCATATAAGCACTTCAGCTTCAATTTCGACTACCTGTGGAATCCGTATACCTCGCAAACCGATAAGTCGGAGGTCTCGCTCCAGTATCGCCCGGACCCCACCCGGGTCGTGAATATCGGCTACCGCTTTCAGCAGAACGTCCTGAATCAGCAGGTCATCCTGAAACAGTGGGATGGGTCGTTCGCCTGGCCCATAGCCGGCCACTGGAACACCGTCGGGCGCTGGGTGTATTCCCTGCAGGAGCCCAAGCAAACCATCGAGCAAGTGGCTGGTTTTGAATACAAAAGCTGCTGCTGGAAGATTCAAGTGGTGCAACGCCGCTATCTCCGTGTCACCAACGGCGCCGCGGGACTAGACACGTCGATTGCATTACAATTGGAACTCACGGGCCTAAGTTCCGTCGGAAAACCTGCGAATACCTTCTTGGAACGGGAGATTCGCGGATACTCGACCCGCGACCCGAATGCTCAGAACCAGGCCCCCTGACCAGGACGAATTCGACTCATGCGTAAATATGCCTTTTTTTGCTTTAATCTGGTCGCGGCAATCCTCTTGTCGACGGCGTCCCATGCGCAGACGCGGGATATCGGCGTACACGGCGAAATGCTCGACCGCATCGCGGCCATCGTCAACGACGGCCTGGTGCTGAAAAGCGAGCTGGACGCGCAGATGGACTCGGTCACCAAACGGCTGCAGGAACAAAAAGTCGAGCTGCCCTCGCAGAGCGTGCTCAAGCAGCAGGTTCTCGATCGATTGATATTGCAGGAAATTCAGGCGCAGCATGCCAAGCGAGTCGGATTGACGGTGTCCGACGAGCAATTGAACAGCGCGTTGCAGGAGATCGCGAGTCGCAACAAAATCCCCTTCGATCAGCTGCCGACGGCGCTCGCGGCTCAGGGCGTCGACTACAAGCAATATCGCGAGGGTATGCGCAAGGAATTGACCTTGAGTACCCTGCGGCAGCGCGATGTGATCGCCCACATCAACGTCACTCCGCATGAGCTCGAGCAGTTTCTCACGCGGCAGCAGACCGCCGCCGCCAACGATGAATTCAACGTTTCGCACATTCTGCTGTCCCTGCCGGAGGCCGCCACCCCGCAACAGCTGGAGGAAATCACGCACAAGGCCCAGGATTTGGCCGCACGCGCCTCCAAGGGCGAGGACTTCGGTCAGCTCGCGATCGCGAATTCCAATAGTCAGACGGCGTTGGACGGCGGCCAGCTCGGCTGGCGCAAAGGCAGCCAACTACCGCAGTTCATTTTGGATCTTGTCGCCAGAATGAAGCCCGGCGGCGTGAGCGAGCCGGTGCGCACCCCGAGCGGCTTTCACATCGTCAAACTGAACGAAAGGCGCAGCGGCGAGGCGCAGGTCATCATCAACCAAATTCACGTCCGGCACATCCTGATGAAGACGAACGAACTGGATGACGACGAAACGGTGCGGCAGAAATTGAGCAAGCTGCGCGACCGTATCTTGAAGGGCGAGGATTTCGCCGGCATCGCGTCGACCACGTCCTCGGATCCGGGCTCGGCCCCGGACGGCGGTGATTTGGGTTGGAGCGGGCCAGGCATCTTCGTGCCGGAATTCGACAAAGCGATCGCGGATCTAAAGGTCAACGAGATCAGCGAACCGTTCAAGTCCCGATACGGCTGGCATATCGTGCAGATGTTGGGCGCCCGCACCTACGACAGCACCGACGATGTGCGCCGCCAGCGCGCGTTCGCCGCCATTCGCGAAAGCAAGGCGGACGAAGAAACCGAGTTGTGGCTGCGTCGATTACGCGACGAGGCCTTCGTCGAACTCAAGATGTAGTGTACATACCGCGGATCGTCATCACGTCGGGTGAACCCGCAGGGATAGGGCCGGATGCCTGTGTCGCTTTGGCGCAAACCGGATGGGAAGCCGACATCGTGGTGGCTGCGGATGCCGAGTTGCTGGCGGCCACGGCCGGCGCGTTGAGCCTGCCGCTGACGATCGAACGCTACGACTCCTCGCGGCGGTCAGCCTCGCATCGCGCGGGCACCCTCAAAGTCATGCATATTCCGACCGCTCGAGCCGTGGTCGCCGGACAACCGGACGCACGCAATGCCGCGTACGTGATCGCCATGCTGGACCGTGCCTGCGACGGTTGTATGAACGGCGAATTTGCGGCCATGGTGACCGCTCCCGTGCAAAAGAGCATCTTGATGGATGCCGGCTACGCGTTTACCGGCCACACCGAATATCTCGCGGCGAGGACACGCGCGGCGCTGCCGGTCATGTTGCTGCTCAGCGATCAATTGCGGGTGGCGCTGGTGACGACGCATTTAGCACTCGCCGACGTGCCGCATGCCATCACTCGCGAGCGGCTGCGCGCGACCATTCGTATCGTCAACTTCGGATTGGAGCGGCATTTCTCTTTGGGCAAGCCGAGAATTGCCGTGCTGGGACTCAATCCCCACGCGGGCGAGGCCGGACACTTGGGCCGCGAGGAAATCGACGTGATCCAGCCCGTGATTCAAGAGCTGCGGGCGGAAGGCTTGGAACTTCAAGGACCCGTGCCCGCAGACACGGCGTTTACGCCACGATTCCTGCAAACCGCCGATGTCATTGTCGCGATGTACCACGATCAAGGCCTCCCGGTGATAAAGCACGCGGGATTCGGCAATGCCGTGAACGTGACCTTAGGGCTGCCGATTCTGCGCACCAGTGTCGATCACGGAACTGCACTGAGTTTGGCGCGAACCGGCAAAGCCGATTCCGGCAGCTTGCGTGCGGCCTTGAGTCTCGCCGTCGAGTTGGCCGGCACACGCTCCGTTCATGCCGGTTCGTAAACGATTCGGCCAGCACTTTTTGCATGATCCCGGGGTGATCCGCCGGATCATCGACACCGTGGCGCCCCAAGCCTGCGAGCGCCTCGTCGAAGTCGGTCCGGGTCGCGGCGCATTGACCTGGGGTCTTCTCGAGCGTGCCAAGCGCTTGGACGTGATCGAGATCGATCGCGATCTGGCACAAGCGCTCGAGGCCGATCCCCGGGCAAAGAGCGGGCTTCGGGTACATGTCGAGAATGTGCTCGACACGGACTTCATTCGCCTTCGAGGGGCAGGCGCGCCCTTACGCGTCGTCGGCAACCTCCCCTACAACATTTCCACCCCCCTGTTGTTTCGTCTGCTGACACAGCGTGCCGCCATATCGGATATGTATTTCATGCTGCAAAAGGAGGTCGTGGATCGAATGGCCGCGCAGCCGGGAACCAAGGACTATGGGCGATTGACGGTCATGCTCGCGGCCGTCGCCGAAGTCGAAGGTCTCTTCGAAGTCGGTCCCGGCGCGTTTCAGCCGCGCCCCAAGGTATGGTCCGCGATCGTGCGCTTGCGGCCCAGCGAGAACCCCCGCTTCGACATAGGTAACGACGGCGTGCTGCGAACCTTGGTGACGGCGGCGTTCTCCCACCGGCGCAAGACCTTACGCAACTCCCTGAAGGGCCTGCTCACTTCGCAGGATATTGAATCCTGCGGTATCGATCCGCAATTGCGGCCGGAAACGCTTGCGCCGGCGCAATTCGGTCTGCTCGCCGCCCATTACTCTCGACTGGTCGGCTATACTTGAAGCCGCATGGCCGGATATAGAAAGCTCTTGGTGCTATTGGATCTGTCGCAAGACAGCGAACAGGTAGCCATTGCCGGACGGGATCTGGCGGCGTACTCGAGTGCTGCGATGATCTTCTTGCATGTCGTGGAATTCGTGCCGGTCGAACCCTTGGGCGAATCATTGATGCCGGTGCCGGGAATCGAGGACGAGTTGATCAAACGCTCGCGCGAGTCCCTGAGTGAGCTCATCGCGCGCCTGGAATTGCCACGTACCACCGGGCGAGTCGAAGCCGGCAACACCAAGACGGAAATTCTGCGCGTTGCGAAAGAAGAGCGCGCGGATTTGATCGTTCTCGGCAGCCGTGAGCGTCACGGTCTTGCCATACTGCTGAATTTTACGGAAGACACCGTCCTGCACGCCGCACACTGCGACGTGTTGGCGGTCCGTTTGAAGTAATGCGATGCAGGTCATGACATCCGAGCCGGCGAACCCCAGAATTCGTGTTGAGGTTGAGACTTCCTATCTCGAGGAACAGTCCGATCCACGCGACAAGCGCTTCGTCTTCTCGTACACCATTACGATACGCAACGAAGGTCAGGTGCCGGCGCGTCTACTTACCCGCCACTGGATCATTACGGATGCGAACGGCAACGTGAAGGAGACGCGCGGCGACGGCGTGGTCGGTGAACAGCCCTACTTGAAGCCAGGCCAAGGATTTCGTTACTCGAGCGGCGCCGTGATCGAAACTCCGGTCGGCACCATGCAGGGCAGCTATCAAATGGTGGCCGATGATGGGCAACAATTCGATGCGCCGATCGCTCCGTTCAGGCTGGCGATGCCTGGAGTACTGCACTAGCCCAATGGGTGGCTGATGGCAATGTACGCGATCGGCGACGTGCAAGGCTGCGACGATGAACTCGGCGCCTTGCTCGGCGCCTTACAATTCTCGGCGGATCGCGATCGACTGTGGTTTGTCGGCGATCTCGTCAACCGTGGGCCTGATTCGCTGGCAGTCCTGCGCAGAGTTCGCTCTTTGGGCGATGCGGCGACGGTTACCCTTGGGAATCACGATCTGCACCTGTTGGCCGTGGCATTTGGCTCCGCCCACGCTCGCAGCGACGATACGCTGGGCGAAACCTTGGCCGCCCCCGATCGCGATGCGCTACTCGAGTGGCTCGCGGGCCGACCGCTCTTTCACGAAGATCACGCACTGAACGTGTGCATGTTGCACGCGGGTTTGGCGCCGCAATGGGATTTGAAGTTGGCGCGGCAATGCGCCCGCGAATTCGAGGATGCCCTGAAGCGCGACCCTGAAAAATTATTCGGCCGGCTCTACGGCGATCAACCGGACCGCTGGGACGATGTCCGCGAAAGTGAAGAACGCCTGCGATTCACCGCCAATTGCTTTACGCGTCTGCGCTACGTCGACGCGGACGGTCGCTTGGCGCTGCGCGCCAAGGGATCGCCGAAGAAATTGCAGACCAAGTCGCTGATCCCCTGGTTCGAGGCGCACGAGGCACGTTGGCGCGGACCGCGCATGGTCTTCGGCCACTGGTCGACCTTGGGGTTTTTTAGCAACGCCGATGTCACCGGCCTCGATACGGGTTGCGTCTGGGGAGGCGCCCTGACCGCGCTGCGATTGGACGACCCCGATGCGAGGCCTGTCCAGGTGCCTTGCGCGGCGCCTAAGATGTCTTAGCGCGGCGACAAGGTCTTCAATATCTTGCCCCGCACCAGGAATCGGCCGCCGCTCTGCTGGAACGGCACGCAGGTGATATCTTGTTTCAGATCGCGGGTGACGAACTTCGGCAGGATCTGATGCGCGAACTCCTCGACCAACTCGCAGTCGGCGATGCCCATATTGCGAAACGCATCACTGGTGATGGTAAACGTTTCGAACCGCGCATCCACTGCGCCCAGGTCCCCCGGGTGCGGCGGTTTGGTTGACGCATCCGGAAGTGCAGGTGCGGAGAACACGATATTCACCCGCGCGGCCGTATCCTCGCAGCCAAGCGCCGTGATGCGTAAATCTCGCCGCGCCCCCAAGTCAAGCAGCATGGCACGCACCTTGTCGCGCAAGCCGTCGCAGGTATAGCGTGACGTGCGGCCCATGTAGAAGAAACTCAGGTGCTGCTCCTTCCATACCGCCGGAATCGGGTGACCGGTTTGGGGGTCGGACGACCAGACCGACGCTGCGAACATCAATCCCACCCCGGCGACCATCCAGACATTCCGCATTGCAGACCTCCGACCCTTTTGACTGCGTCAATGGCGGCGAAGTTTCACGGCGCCGCTATAATGCAGCGATGCGAATAGCTCCACCCTTCAATCTGCATCGATGGATCGAACAAAATCGCGTGCGGCTTGTGCCGCCGGTGGGTAACAAGCTTTTGTTTCAGGACAGCGAATTCATCGTCATGGCCGTTGGCGGTCCCAATTCGCGCAAAGACTTTCATCATGACCCGAGTGCGGAGTTTTTCTACCAAGTGGAGGGGGACATGCTGCTCAAAACGGTGCAGGACGGCCGCTTGACTGACGTACCCATCCGCCAGGGCGAAGTATTTCTGTTGCCGCCGGAAGTGCCCCATTCGCCGCAGCGTCCGGCGGGCAGCGTCGGCATCGTCGTCGAACGACGCCGCAATCCAGATGAGCTGGACGGCTTCTCATGGTATTGCGAGCACTGTGGGCATTGTCTGTATTTGGAACGCGTTGCCGTGCGCAACATTGAAACACAGTTGCCGGAGATTTTTTCCCGGTTTTATTCGAGCGCTTCCCATATGACCTGCAGTGCCTGCGGCACCGTCATGCAGGCTCCGAGCACGTGACGCTCGACGCGGCAGGCGCGCTGGCCCAGGACGCAAGCGATCCGCTGGCGGGCTTCGCTGGACAATTCCATCATCCCTACGACCGCGCGGGGCGAAAATTAGTGTATCTCTGCGGTCATTCGCTGGGGCTTCAGCCCAAGTCCGTGGCGCAATATGTTGAACAGGAACTGCACGACTGGCAGCGCTTGGGAGTGCTCGGACATCACG
>PMMB01000126.1:14298-14902 GCA_003165495.1 Gammaproteobacteria bacterium
AGCGGAATCGGATTCTGATCGAGAAATCGGCATTCCCCTCGGATCGTTACGCAATCGTATCGCAGCTGGTCTTTCACGGACTGAATGCGGCGGAGCATCTGATCGAGATCGAGCCGCGACCCGGCGAGAGAACATTAAGAACAGAGGATGTGATCCATCGCATCGAGCAAGAAGGACTTACGCTGGCGCTGGTTCTGTTACCCAGCGTTCAATATCTCACCGGACAATCCTTGGACCTGGCACCCGTGATCGGCGCAGCACGCCGTGCCGGCGCGGCGGTCGGCTTGGACCTCGCTCACGGCATCGGCAACACGTTGTTGAACTTGCATGAGTGGAATGTCGATTTCGCCGTTTGGTGCAGTTACAAGTATCTCAATGCCGGACCCGGCGCCATCGGCGGTTGCTTCGTGCACGAGCGCCATGCCCGCAACTTCGATTTGCCGCGGTTTGCCGGCTGGTGGGGACACGACTCGGCAATGCGGTTTCAGATGGAACCCGAGTTCAACCCGATATTCGGTGCGCAGGGTTGGCAAATCAGCAATCCTCCCGTGCTCTCCGCGGCGCCATTATTGGCATCATTGGATATTTTTCAGCGCGCCGGCAT
>PMMB01000126.1:15018-15297 GCA_003165495.1 Gammaproteobacteria bacterium
TCCCGCTCTACAACTCGTACAGTGATGTGTTCGCGGCGGTAGACGCTTTATCGCAAGCCGTGCGCCAGTGAATGTGGGCCGGCGCGCCGTTCGCATCATCGGCGCGGGTCCCACCGGCGCACTGCTGGCAATCCTATTGCAGCGCCGCGGCCACGCGGTGGAACTCTACGAAAGCCGCTCCGACCCACGAAAGCGCGCTGCGGAGTACGGCCGATCCATCAATCTGGCATTGGCGGATCGCGGCATTCACGCCCTGCAAATGGCAGGTGTGTTCCAGGA
>PMMB01000126.1:15305-19827 GCA_003165495.1 Gammaproteobacteria bacterium
GCACTTCGCTTCAGCCCTACGGACAGCGGCCCAACGAGCTGATCTACTCGATCTCGCGGCATAAGCTCAACCAAACGCTGATCGAGGTCGCTGCTCGGCGCCCGGGGGTAAACGTTCATTTCGAACATCGATTCGAGGCCGCCGAGTTCGACGAGGGAATGGCACTCATACGCGATCTGCGCCACGACCGCCTGATCAGCGTACCCATGCAACCGCTGTTGGCCACCGATGGCGCCGGCTCATGGATGCGCCGGCGCATGAGCGAGCTGCATTTGATCGACGCGCAGGAGACCGATCTCGAGCACGGTTACAAGGAGCTATCCATACCGGCCGACGCGGCGGGACACTACAAAATGGCGCGCGACGCACTGCACATTTGGCCGCGCGGCAATTATATGTTGATCGCACTGCCGAACGAAGACGGCAGCTTCACCGCAACCCTATTCCTAGCCAAGCACGGTGAGATCAGCTTCGACAGCTTGACCGAGACGGCCGCCATCGAAACATTTATCTCGCGAAGTTTTCCGGACGCGCGCAAATTGATGCCCAATTGTATTGAGGAATTCAAAGCTCACCCGGTCGGGTTTCTCGGCACGGTAACGGCCAGCCCATGGGCTCACGGAGGCATGACGGCGTTGATCGGGGACTCGGCGCATGCCATCGTGCCGTTTCACGGTCAGGGCATGAATTGCTGCTTTGAAGATTGCGTGGAATTCGACGCCTGCATGGGACGGCATGCTTTATGGGAGAGCGTATTCGCGGAATTTGGCGCCCGGCGCAAACCCAATACCGATGCGATCGCCGTCATGGCGCTCGACAATTATCTGGAAATGCGCGAGCGCGTCGCCCACTCCAAGTTTCAGCTGCAACAGGCGTTGTCGCTGGAACTCGAACGGCGTTTCCCGCATCGCTTCATTCCGCGCTACTCGATGGTGATGTTCCACCATGAAATTCCATACCAAACCGCGCTCCAGCGCGGGACCGTACAGGCAGAGCTACTGGCCGAATTGACGGCGGGCGCGGTCTCGAGCCTCGCGGACATAGACTTCGAACGCGCGGAGCATGAGATCCATGTCAGGCTCCCGCCCTTCAGTTGACGCTACCGGATCCCATCCGCTCGAGCGTAATAAAGCTGTAGGCATACGCATTCTTATCGTCCGCTTCATGGCGTTCGCATGACGACTCATTCCACTCCGCACCTCGCCAACCAGCGAAAACCGTGTCACCGTCCGCGATTTGAGCATGAATCAGGGTGAGATGAATGCGGCTGGCGAGCGGCAAACATTGCCGGTAGATTTCTGCTCCGCCGATCACCATCAACGCGCAATGCGCGCCCGCCGCGATTCGCGCGTCGTCGACAGTTTTCACGACGACGCAATCGCTCGGTGAAAACCCCGCCGAACGGCTGAGCACGATATTCGTTCGCCCCGGCAGCGCCTTGCCGATGGACTCATAAGTCTTGCGGCCCATTAGCACGGGTTTGCCGAGGGTGAGCGATTTGAAATGCCGCAAATCTGCGGGCAAGTGCCATGGAAGCTGATTGCCGCGACCAATGACATCGTTCTCCGTCACTGCAATAACCAATTCGAGGGCGGCTGCGCCGGTACCCATTCAAGCAACCCGACACTCACTCAAGATCCACTGCGTCAGCTCCTGTAAATCCTCGCGCTCGCGGTCCTCGGGTCTGTGCAATAAGACGTAGCTCTCATTGGTGGCCAATTCTGCATCGAATAATTTCACCAGGCCGCCGGCGACGAAGCGATCCGCGCTCAAGCGCGACGGAACCAGAGCGATTCCGACGCCCTGCTCGGCGGCAAGCACCACCGCCGACATGGTGTCGAGACGCACCAGCCGATTGGGCTTGATCGGCTCTATTCCCACGCCCGCCGCCCAGCGTTCCCACGCTTCTCGCCGCTCTTCATGCAGCAGCAATGTCTTGCCGTTCAAATCGCCATAAGAATTGATGGGATTTTCCAGCAGGAAGGCCGGCGAACAGGCGGCGATGAAGCTCTGCGCAAACAGCGCGTGAACGGTCAGCCCCTCCCAGGGGCCGGAACCCACGACGATGGAAAGGTCCGCCTCCGGCGGGTGTGTCTTGGGCGCAGAAAAGGTCGTTTCGATACGAATATCCGTTTCTTCGCGGGCCTGGGAAAACGAAGCCAAACGCGGCAGCAACAATTCATTGGCGAAAAACGGCGGCACATTCAGCCGGATGATGGTGCGCCCGTAGCGGACTTGCAGCTGCTCGGTAACTGATTCGAGCTTTGAGAAAATATCGTTGATGTGTTCGAGGTAGTGGGCGCCGGCATCGGTCAAGGTGAGCGTTCGCACCCCGCGTTCGAACAAGGCGACTCCGAGCTGCCCCTCGAGCGCCTTGATCTGATGGCTCACAGCGGACGGAGTGACGAATAATTCCTCGGCGGCGGCCTTGAAGCTTTGCAGCTTGGCCGCGACCTGAAAGGTCTTCAGAAACTTGAGCGACGGCAAGCGCATAGGGTCAACCGATACTTGAAAAGGGGCGTGATTACCGTTGCGGCCCCCCACGGTATACTCGCGTTATACTACACTATGTAGCGCAAGCAACATTCGTGCCAGACGCGGAAATGCCTGAATCCGCCGGCCATGGCCTGTGGTAAACCCCCTCGCTGCCATGTTCGCGAGCGCCGAGCGACCCGCGTCGCTCGATAGTAGCGCAAGGACTGACAATACGACGTGGTGCCCTAGCGGGGGCTGAACGATCCGCGCAGGTCTTTCATCGCCGCAATGAAGGACTCTGCGTCGTCCTCGTCGTTATAGAAATGGAAGCTCGCTCGCACATTGCCATCGCGGTGCGAGGTGACGATGTCCCGCTTCATGAGCTCCGCGGACAGCTTGCCGCAGTCGCGCGACGGCACTGCGACGGTGGCGCCGCGGCGCTCGTCCTGCGTGGGCGTAATGCTCGGCCAGCCGATCTCTTCCAGTCTCTGCATGCAGCGCCGCGTCAGAGCATAGTTGCGCTTTTCGATGGCCGGCGTGCCGACCGCCAGCAGGAACTTGAGGCCGGCCTCGGCCGCGTAGCAATTGACTACCGCCGGTGTGCCGGCTTCAAAACGGCGCGCGTTGGGCGCCGGCCGGTTGGCGGTGATGTCCATCGCAGCAATATCGGCCTGCGCGAACCAACCGCTGTTCGTAGGCACGAGGGACTGAATGAATGAGTCCCGGACATAGAGGAAGCCGATCCCGGCCGTGCCCAGCAGATACTTGAGCATCCCGCCGGCGGCAAAATCGACATCCAGAGTCTTCACGTCTATGTCGATCGACCCGACCGCTTGGTAGCAGTCGAGCAGCACCTTTGCGCCCTTGGCGCGGGCGAGGCGCACGATGCCGGGAATGTCGAGCTTGGCGCCGTTCCTGAAGCAGACATGAGTAATGGCCACGAGTTGCGTCTGCTCATCGATCGCTTTGGCGAAATTTTCCAGGGGGATGTAGCCGTCGGCCGCGCACGGCACGTGTACGATCCGCGCGCCGCGCGGCTCCTGGGCGTGCCAGATCTGCGCGTTAGTCGGGAACTCGAAATCACTGACGACCACTTTGTTGCGCCGGCCAGAAAAGTTAAGGGCGCTCGCCAACGAATTGAGGCCGGCAGACACCGAAGCAGTGACAGCGATCTCATCGGGGACGGCGTGCAAAAGAGTTGCCGTGAGCGAGCGCACGGACTCATTCTTGGCTATCCACGCATCCCAGTTCGCGCCCACCATCAGGCGATCCTCCATGTAGGCTTCGAAGGCAGCCTTCACGTCGTTCGCAAGTGCGCAATAGGAGCCGCTGTTCAGGTAGGTCTTGCGCCCAAGAACCGGGAATTCCTTGCGCAAAGCCTGAAAGTTCGGTTCCATGCGTGCACGCGTCTCTATGCCGGCGCGAGCGCAAGCACGCGCAGCGGGCTTCCGGAGCCATTGACGATTTTCAGCGGCGGCGCGATCACGACGGCACCCGTGGGCGGCAGATACTCGAGATTCGTGAGACTCGCGAGGCCGAACCGGTTTGATCCGTGCATGATGGTGTGACACGGAAACATGGGATCGAAGGTGGCGGCCTGACCCGCGTCGGTGCCGACCGTCTCGACACCCACGCCGAGTATGTCGCGCTCGCGCGCCAGAAATGGGACACAATCCGGATGAAAGCCGGGCGTGTGCGGGCCGTCGGACGCGATGTTGAGGTAAGCATCGGCCCCGGCTCGCTTCGACCAATCGGTGCGGATCAGAACCCACGCCCGCTCGGGTATTTTTCCGTGCTGCCGTTCCCAGCCTTCAATCAGGCCGGTCGTCACCAGAAAATCGGCGTTCTCCCGGGCCTGTCGTGCCACGTCGATAACGCATGCGGGGCCGATGAAGCGCTCCACCGGGATGTTGTGCGTCGCATTCTGAGGGTAGTCTTTACCCGTGATCCAGTGAATCGGTGCGTCGAAGTGCGTGCCGGTATGCTCGCCGCAAGAGATATTGTTCCAATACCAGGCGGGCCCTCGCGAGTCATAGCGCGAGATCTC
>PMMB01000126.1:19855-20943 GCA_003165495.1 Gammaproteobacteria bacterium
ATCGATCACGCGAATGCCGCCTGCAATGATGCCGCCAATCAACTGTGCCAGAGTTTGCGAATAGTTCATGTTGCATCCGATAGTTGACACGTCAAGTAATAGCAACTATAGCATACGAGCATCGTTAGTCGCGAGCGCGGAACCAGCCGCTAATGCTCAGCCGATCGCGCTGCGTCGGCAGCACCGCATGTTCACGGCCCGGCGTGAGAAAACACACCAAGCGGCCGGCTATCGGCTCGATATCCCGATGGCCATCGGCCGCGTCGAAAATCCGCAACTCGCCGCCCGCCGCCGGCGTCCACACCTCGTTCAAGTACAGCACCAGCGACACCTGGCGTTGCGGGCACCCCTGTGGCTGATCGACGTGGCGTGCGTACCCGGCGCCGGGCGGATACCACGCATAGTGCAGCTCGAGCTCGAATAATCCGAGCAAGGCTTCGCAATTTAGCTCTAAGCGCAAACGTTCGAGTTCCTCCATCAATGACCGCTCCGCCGCCAACAGCGGCGGCGCTATCCAACAGGTGGAATCGCCGCGAATATCCTGGCGGCGCTGCAAGCTCCGGTCGCTCCCGATACGGGCTGCGTCGAAGTCACCGCGTTTGTGACGCAAGTGCGCACAATCCACCAGAGCGCGGATCTGCGATGGCGCCAGGAATTGATCCCGAATCGAGATGCCGTCGACCCTCAAGCCGGCCTCCCGCGAGTCGGCATCAACGGCCGCGCCGCTGCGAACGTTTAGGGATGCCGCCGCGCCGCGCCGCCCTGTTCCGGGCCGCGCCTTTTTTGCCGGCAACGCGATGGCGTGCAATTCGCCGCGCAAGCTTGCGCGGTTTCTTGGCGGCCTCCAGCATGCTGCCGCGGCAGTTCTTGGCTCCGCAGCGACAGGCGTAGACCTCATCGACGTTGGGCGCGTCGTCACCGTCGCGCTGGATCTGATAATCGTAGGACAGTTCTTCGCCGGGCTGTATGGCCCGAATCGCTTCGATGAAGATGCGCTTGTTCAAGGTGGTGCTTTCGCAGTTCGGATCGCAACCATGGTTGATATATCGCGCTTCATTGCCGTTTACGCCGGCATCGATCACGGTCTT
>PMMB01000279.1 GCA_003165495.1 Gammaproteobacteria bacterium
CCGCTGCCTTCGATCGCCAAATAAACTTTGGGATGCGAATTCCACAGAAACATGCCCGGCATCGGGCACGACAGCGGCAAATCCGCCGCGGTCACGGTGTACTTATGCAGCGCATTCGGCTGAATCAATTGATGCTTCGAATCGTCTTGTACCATCGCCGGCATTGTCATCGCTCGCTTATATCAAATTTCGAAGGTTTCACGCCAGATATCGACCACTCTGGCACGCGTCTTTACGTAAGGCGCCTTCTGCACCACCCGGTCTCCCTGACCTTCGAGCGACAAGTGATGCAACACCGTGCGGTAGCCGATGTAGGCATCCGTCAGCCATTGCGCCGTCGCCCGCTCGAGCACGCCCACCGCAGCCAATCCCTCGAGCTGCCGGATATTGTCCGTATAGGTCAACAGGTTTGGGAAAGCGTTCGCCGCAGCCAGCACCCAGTATTGCACCAGAAACTCGATGTCGGCGATGCCGCCCGCATCCTGCTTGATGTCGAACTGTCCCGCGCCGGCCTTGGATAGTTCGCGCCGCATCCGCATGCGCATCTCCTTCACGTCGGTCCGCAAGGTGTCGCGATGCACCGCGACGCAGAGTGTGCTGCGCCGGGCCGCCTCGAACGCTTCGCGAAGATTCTCATCGCCCGCCACGGCCCGCGCGCGGAGCAGTGCTTGGTGTTCCCAGGTCCACGCGTCTTGGCGCTGGTAGCGTTCGAATGCATCGATACCCGTCATGAGGAATCCGCCTTTGCCGTTCGGCCGCAGACGCATGTCCACTTCGTAGAGGCGGCCGGCCGCCGAATGCATGGTGAGCAAATGCACGATGCGCTGTCCCAATCGCAGAAAAAAGACGCCGTTGTCGAGTGGACGCGCAGCGGCCGTCTGTTGAATTTCCCCGCTCGAATCGTGCAGAAAGACCAGATCGAGATCGGAGCCATACCCCAGCTCCAAGCCTCCCAGCTTGCCGTAGCCGGCAACCGCGACGCGCACCTGGCGCAGATTCGCTGCTTGGTCGCCGCAGTACGGGATGCCGTAAATCTCAATCATCTGCTGCCACGCGAGATTCATGCAGCGTTGCACGATCAGCTCGGCAATATCGGTCAACCGATCGCTGACCTTCATCAGCGGCAGCCGGCCGGTTAGGTCGGCAAGCGCCACCGTGAATACGGCCACCTTCTGGAATTGCCGCAGCGCCTCCACTTGCCGCTCTGGATCGTCGGCGGGCAGCCGCTCGGTGCGCGCGGCGAGTTCCAGCACGAAGNNCAGCGGAAAGTCGGCGATTTGCCGCGACAGAAAGCCGCTGATCGCGCAGACCTCGATCAAGCGATTCAGCGCCGCGGACTGCTCTTTGAGCAGCGCGAAATACGACGAGCGCGTGCCGATCGCCTCCAACACGCGCAGCACCCGCTGCACCACGATTGCAGGCTTGGGTAGTTGGGCCGCCGCTTTCAGCACGCGGCCGAGGATGACGTGCAGCCGCCGCCGTCCCGCCTCGTCCAGCCGCCGGTAGGACGCCGCGTGCCGATAGGCCTCCAATGTCGCCGCGGCCGCTGCGATCTCGCCGTGAGGAAAGCCGCTATTCTCGAGTTCCTCGTCGATCTTTGGGTCGTCGGACGCCAGCCAGTCCGCGCCCGTTTCATCGTGACGATGTTGTTTGTCCGGGGCGCCGAACAGCAACGCCTCGAATTGCCTCGCCACATGGTCGCGCGCGGCGTCAATACTTGCGCTGCTGGCGGGCCAATCCGGCAAACCCATGTTGAGGCTCAAGCGGGCACGATCGATCGCCTCGGCAGGAAGCGAGTGAGTCTGTTCGTCACGAATCTGCTGCAAGGCGTTCTCCGCCTTGCGCAGTACGAAGTAGGCGCCCGTCAATTCCGCAATGTCGGCCGGCGACATGAGCTTCGAACCCGCCAACATCGGCAACACCTCGAGCAGCGAGGCATTCTGCAACCGCCGGTCGCTGCCGCCGCGCACCAATTGCATGGATTGCACGATGAATTCGATCTCGCGAATTCCGCCCCTGCCGAGCTTCAGGTGCTGATCGAGTTCGCGCCGCGATACTTCACGGGCGATCAGCGCTTTCATATCGCGCAGGGACTCGATCACGCCGAAGTCGAGATAGCGGCGATAGACGAACGGCCGCACGAATTCCTGGTACGCCGGCGAATAGGCGTCGAGACCTACGATGGGCCGCGCCTTGATCCAGGCATAGCGCTCCCAATCGCGGCCGTTTTCCTGCAGGTAATCTTCGAGCGAGGCCAGACTCACGACCAACGGACCGCTATCGCCGAACGGCCGCAGGCGCATGTCCACACGAAACACGAAACCGTCCTCGTTTCTCACATCGAGCAGCCGAATGAGCTCGCGGCCGAGGCGATTGAAATATTCCTCGTTTTCAACCTCGCGCGGCCCGTCGGTCTGACCCTTCTCAGAGAATAAGAAGACCAGATCGATGTCCGACGAGAAGTTCAATTCGCGGCCGCCGAGTTTGCCCATGCCCAGCACGATCAGCGGCACTTGCGCGGCATTTGCATTGCGCGGCTTGCCAAATACCGCCTGCAGATGCAGGTGCGCGGCCGAGGCGGCCGCACGAATGCTGGCGTCCGCAAAATCCGACAAGGCATGCAAGGTTTCCGTCACGCCGGCACGCCCGGCGATATCGCGCCACGCAACGCGCAGCATTTCGCGGCGCCGCCACTCGCGCAAGATGCGCTGCGCGTCGGCGGCCGTCGGTGCCAAGCTCGCGCGGGATTCGTACTCGGCGCTTGCGATGCGCGCCGCCGACGGCTCCTCGTGCCGGCTGAACCAGGCGAGAGCCTGCGGATCCTGAATCAATACCGAGGCGATGAACTCACTGCCGGCGGCGACTCGCGGCATTTCCTCGCGAAAGCGTTCAGGAAGAGCTGCATAGCCATCGAGAAACGCCGGCTGCACGCCGGCGCGCTCCCACCAGCGGGCCAGCGGCCCGCGCAAAACTTCCGGGACGGATTCAAAATGCACTACTCACCCGCCTGGCGAATCGCCACCATGAACAGTCTCGGAAACGGCAGCAATACTGAGCCATCCGGCAACGCCGGATAGGCACGCGCCACAGCGGCCGTGTATCGCTCGAGATACGCCGCGCGCACCCTTAACTCGAGCGGCTCCAGGAACGGCGTGAGGCCGCTGCCCTTGAACCATTCCACGATCGCGGCGGCGCCGCCCGACAGCGGGTGATAGTAGGTGGTTCGCCAGACATCTACCTTGGTACATAGGGGGCGCAGCAGTTCGTAGTACCAATTCGCATCTCCGATCGGCGTGCGAGCCGTCGACGCCGCGGCCAGCGTGGGCGCCCAGGGACCGTCGGCGGCGATCTCGCGCATCAACCGATGCGCGGGACTATCGAGGTTGTCCGGCATTTGCACGGCGAGGCCGCCCCCGGAGGCGAGCTTCGCGACGAGCCCGGGCAACAAGGTGGCGTGATCGGGAACCCAGTGCAACACGGCATTCGCCAGGATCACATCGAACGGCCCGGCATCGGTCCATTCTTCGATGCCGCCCAACGCAAATTGCACCTGCGGCAGCCGCCGCCGAGCCGTGGCGATCATGTCGGACGAACTGTCGATGCCGCGCACCGCAGCATTGGGAAAGCGCGCAGCCAAGACTTCCGTCGAATTGCCCGGCCCACAGCCTAGATCAATGACCGACCGCGCCTCGATATCGGGCAAGGCCGACAGCAGATCCCGCACCGGGCGGGTCCGTTCGTCTTCGAAAGCCACGTATTGCCTGGCAGACCAGCTCATCGCGAGGATGGTATCAGCCGCATACGGGTGTCGCTCACGAAGCGCCAGCGACGTTTCCGCGGAAACGTCCGAAAACCCGCGATGGCAACCGGACGATGACCCCGATCGGTTACCGTGGTGGCAACAGGAGGTGCATGCCGGCGCCAAGGACCTGGCCTCAGTTGGCGCAGAATTGATCAAGCTCGCGGATGATTTGAAGTTCTCGCCCTATCTCGAATCATTTGTCGACACGCTGTCGCTTGGCACTCGGCAAAAACTATCTGTGCTTCTCAGTCTCGTCGGCGACCCGAAACTCGTCGTCCTCGATGAGGCATTCAATGGTCTCGATCCGGCAAGTTCATTGGTCTTTAAGCGTCACTTGCGCTCTCGCCTTGAGGCGCGTGAGACATCTGTATTACTCGCGACCCATGCCCTCGATATCGTTGAGCACTACGCGGACCGCGCCGGTCTTTTGATCGACGGCCGCCTTGCCAAAGAGTGGCAAAAGGCAGACATCGTCGCACTGCGAACGAGTGGGCGCGGTTTCGATGGTGTCTAAAAAAAAGAGCGGACCGAAGCCCGCTCTCTTTCGACTGAATACCTTTTGAGGGGTATTACATGTCCATACCGCCCATGCCACCCATGCCACCCATGCCGCCGCCGCCATGTGCATGCTCTTCTTCTTTCGGCGACTCAGCGATCATGACTTCCGTCGTGAGCAGCAGTCCCGCAACCGAGGCGGCGTTCTGCAGAGCCAGACGCGTCACCTTGGTCGGATCCAAAATGCCCAGCTCGATCATATCGCCGTACTCGCCCGTCTGAGCGTTGTAGCCGAACGTGCCCTTGCCCTCGCGGACTCGGTTCAGAACCACCGCGGCATCTTCGCCGGCATTGGCGACGATCTGACGCAGGGGCTCTTCGATCGCGCGGGCCAGGATCTTGATGCCCGTGGTCTGATCTTCGTTCTTGCCGACGAGCTTCTCGATGGCCTTCAACGCGCGCACCAGCGCCACGCCGCCGCCCGGCACCACGCC
>PMMB01000355.1:0-1806 GCA_003165495.1 Gammaproteobacteria bacterium
CCGGCATCCGCGGTGACGTTGGGGCGGCTCTCGTAAATGATGCCGATCACGCCCAAGGGCACGCACACACGCTGAATCAGCATACTGTCCGGCCGGGTCCACTCGGCCAAGCGCTTGCCGATGGGATCGGCGAGACGCTCGATGTCTTCGAGCCCGCGGGCCATGGCTTCGACTCGGTTGTCATCCAGGCGCAGGCGATCGAGTAACGCGCCGGACAGTTCCCGCGCAACGGATTCGGCCATATCGCTGTCGTTGGCCGCCAAAATCTCGAGGCGTTGGGCTCGCAGCGCCGCCGCCGCCGCGTGGAGTGCTCGATTCTTCTGCTCGGTGGGGGCAAGCGCCAGCACCAGTGCGGCCGCCCGTGCTGCCCAGCCGATGTCTCGCATGAGATCCGCCACCGTCTCCTGCTTCATAAGCCCGTCACATGCGCTCTTATCAATACCAAGTCGTCTCGGTGCACGATTTCATCACGGCCTCGAAACCCGAGCACCGTTTCAATGTCGGCCGACTTGCGGCCGATGATCCGCGCCGCATCGCCGTCCGAATATGCACAAATGCCGCGCGCCACCTCCGAGCCGTCTGGGCCGATGATGCTCACGGTATCGCCTCGATCAAATCGCCCCATCGCACGAGTGACGCCCGCCGGCAGTAAACTCTTGCCTCCCATCAGGGCGCGTACTGCGCCGTCGTCGATAACGATCGCGCCGGCCGGCTTCAAGGTGCCGGCAATCCATTGCTTGCGGGTCGCCACCGGCGTCGAGGAGGGTACGAACCAGGTGCAGCGCGCGCCATCCTCGATGCGCTGCAACGGATGCTGAAGGGCCCCCTTGGCGATGCATAAATGACACCCCGCACCCACGGCGATTTTTGCGGCGGCAATTTTCGTTTGCATGCCTCCTGAACCCATCTCGCTCCCCGCCCCGCCCGCCATGGCCTCGATGGCGGGCGTGATCTCGAGGACACGGGCTATGAACTCCGCGTCAGGGTCCAGAGTGGGGTTAGCCGTATACAAACCATCGATGTCGGACAGCAAAATCAGGCAGTCCGCGCCCACCATTTGGGCGACGCGCGCCGCCAGACGGTCGTTGTCGCCATAGCGGATTTCGGCCGTCGCCACGGTATCGTTCTCGTTGATCACGGGCACCGCACCCAGCGACAAGAGCGTGTTCAAGGTGCCGCGCGCGTTCAGATAGCGGCGCCGCTGTTCAGTGTCGCCCAGGGTCAACAGAATTTGCGCAACGGTGATTTCGTGCGCATCCAGCAGCTCTTTGTAGGCGTGCGCCAGGCGAATTTGTCCCACCGCCGCCGCCGCCTGGCTCTCCTCGAGTTTGAGCTTCCCGGCGTTCAATCCCAAGTGGCGCCGGCCCAAGGCGATGGCGCCGGAGGACACCAGAATGACTTCTTGGCCGCGTTTGCGAAAAGACGCCACATCCGCCGCAAAGCTCTCGAGCCAGGCGCGATTCAGGCGGCCTTTTTCGGCGTCCACCAGCAACGCCGACCCGACTTTCACGACCACGCGTTTTGCTTCGGTCAAGCGGCGAGCGATGAGTTTACGGTCTGCGACTGTCATAGGATCACAATATTGCCATTTACTTGAGCGAGCGGCCTCCCCTAATATTCGCGTAGGCTGCAGCAGCAGCAGTCCAAAGAAAGGTGAATCGTGGGCAGAGAGTACGAACCGACCGTCGGGCAGTGGTATGAGGACTTGGAAAACGAGGAAACCTTCCAGGTGCTCAAGGTGGATGAGGACAAGGAAACCGTTGAGATTCAACATCTCGACGGCGATATCGAGGAGTTCGACGTCGA
>PMMB01000355.1:1862-5813 GCA_003165495.1 Gammaproteobacteria bacterium
TCTCAACCCTGCGACAACGGCTTAGACGCGCTCCAGCCAGCCATGTCGATCCGCTGCGTCGCCTTGTTGAACCGCCACCAGCTGCGCGCGTAGCGCGCGCGTGAGCGGCCCGACCTCTCCGCTCGCCACGCGATGCAGGGTGCCGCGATAAATCAGGGTGCCCACCCCGGCCAGTACCGCTGCGGTGCCCGACAGCGCCGCTTCACCGATTTTCACCCACTCCAGCATCTCTTTGACGTCGAAGGTGCGCTCCGAGACTCTGTAACCCAAATCACGCGCGAGCGTGAGCAGGGAATCGCGCGTGACGCCATGCAAAAACGTGGTATCGAGGCTGCGGGTCAGGAGTTCGCCGTCGCGGATCAATACAAAGTTTGCGGCGCCCGTCTCCTGCACCTGTCCGCCGGGACAGAACAAAACCTGGTCGGCTTGGTACTTGGCCCGCGCGCTCAAGGTGGGCCCTAAGGCGGCGGCGTAGTTTCCGCCGGTCTTGACCATGCCCATCTGCGCTGCCGAACGCGTGTTTTCGTCGTCGATCAGAATGCGCAGCGGCTTCACGCCGCCGGAAAAATAATCCCACACCGGACTCGCGAGCACGATCAACGAGGCTTCCGCAGCGGGTGTCGCGGCCGCACCGATGTTCGCGGTCGTACCAAAAAGGAGGGGCCGCAGGTACAGGGCGCCCGGGGCTTCCGGCACCGCGTCGCGACAGCGGTTGATCACAGCGCGCACCATGTCGGCGAGCTGCGCCGCATCCGGTTCGGGCAGCACCAATTGCCGAGCGCTCTGCCGCATACGCTGAATATGCCGATCCATGCGAAAAATGTGCACCGATCCGTCGGCACGGCGGAATGCCTTGAATCCTTCGAAGCAGGTGCTCGCGTAATGCAACACATGCGCGGCCGGACTGAGTTCGATCGGTGCGACCGGTTTGATCTCGCTCTGGCTCCAGCAGCCTCCCTGATACGTAGCCACGGCCATATGGGAGGTCAACAACGTGCCGAATGCGGGTCGTTGGGGTTGCGAAGTCATTAGGATTGCACCTTGGGTATAAAAATCGTGGCCGGATGCTCGAGCAGCTCTTTCAGCGCTTGAATCATCGCTGCCGCATCATAACCGTCCACGAAGCGATGATCGAATGAGGATGATAAATTCATGATTCGACGCACGACTACCGCACCGTGGTGTACGACGGGCCGCTCGATCGCCTTATTCAGACCAATGATCGCCACCTCGGGTGCATTGATGATCGGTGTCGAAGCGATGCCGCCGAGCTTGCCGAGACTGGTCACCGTGATGGTGGACCCGACGAGCTCATCGCGAGTCGCCTTGCCGCTGCGCGCGCGCTCAGCGAGACGCCGGATTTCGGCGGCGACCTCCCAGAGTCCCAAGGATTGGGCATTGCGCACCACGGGAACCTTCAGACCGTCCGGAGTCTGCGTGGCGATGCCGACATGCACCGCGCGATACCGCACCAATACGCCGCGCGCGGCGTCATAAAGCACATTGCATTGCGGAAACGATTCGAGCACCCGCGTGAGCGCCATGACGACCAGCGGCAAGTAGCTCAAATTCAGAGCATCCGCCGGCCGCGACTGGTTCAAATGCTGCCGCAGCGATTCGAGTTCGGTGACATCGACTTCTTCGACGTACGCGAAGTGCGGGATATTGCGCTTGGCCTCGCTCATGCGTTCGGCGATCAGGCGACGCAAGCCGATCACCTTGATTTCCGACGTTTCCGCGGCAGCCGCTGCCGGACGGGGCGCCGCCGCAGCGGCACCGGCCGCCCCGGCCCCGGCCGCCCCCAGATCGTCGCGCAGAATGCGGCCGCCGGGACCGGACCCCACGACCGTGGTCAAATCGATGCCGGCCTCGCGAGCCCGGCGCCGATTCGCCGGCGAAGCCATGACACGGCCCTGGCGCACGGGCGACGCCGGCGCAGCGGCTGGAACCGGCGCAGCGGCTGGAACCGGCGCGGTAGCTAGAGCTGACGCGGCGCGTGGCGCCGGCGCGGCGGCCGGCGCGCGCTCGCCCACTTCGAACACGATCAGCGGTGAACCCACTGCCACCTTGTCGCCCGGCGCGCCGGTGATCGATACGACCCGGCCGCTCACGGGCGCGGGGACTTCCACCGCCGCCTTGTCGGTCATGACTTCGACAATGAGTTGATCTTCGGTCACGGCATCGCCCGGCTTGGTATGCCAAGCGACGATTTCCGCATCCACCGTGCCTTCGCCTAAGTCCGGCATCTTGAACACGTACTGGCTCATGCCAACTCCATGACGGCCTTGAGCGCCATCGCGACTCGTGTTTGGCCGGGAAAGTACTCCCATTCGAACGCGTGCGGGTAGGGCGTGTCCCAGCCGGTGACCCGCTGTATCGGCGCCTCCAAGTCCCAGAAACATTCTTCTTGGACGATCGACAATATTTCAGCGCCGAAGCCAGAGAAGCGGGTGGCCTCGTGTGCCACGACGCAACGGCCCGTCTTTCGGACCGAGCTGCAAAGGGTATCGACATCGAGCGGCACCAGCGATCGCAGATCGATGATCTCGGCATCCAGACCCAGCCTCGCGGCGGCGGCCTCGGCGACAAATACCATGGTGCCGTAGGTAATGATGGTCACCTCCGCGCCGGCGCGCACGATATCGGCCTTGCCCAGCGGCACTTTGTAATAGCCCTCGTCCACTTGACCCTTCGGGTGTGAGCTCCAGGGGACCGCCGGCTTGGTTGGATCGCCGTCGAAGGGTCCGTTATAGAGTCGCTTGGGCTCGAAGAAAATGACCGGATCATCGTCTTCGATGGACGTGATCAACAGGCCCTTGGCATCGTACGGGTTCGACGGCATCACCACCTTAATGCCGCTGACGTGGGTAAAAATCCCTTCCGGACTTTGTGAATGCGTCTGGCCGCCGCGGATGCCGCCGCCGCAGGGCGTGCGAATGGTCACCGGTGCGAAGAACTCCCCGGCGCTGCGATAGCGGATGCGCGCCAATTCGCTGGCGATTTGATCGAAGCCCGGATAGATGTAATCCGCAAATTGAATTTCGGCGACCGGGCGCAAGCCGTTCACGCTCATGCCGATCGCAGTGGCGACGATGCCGCCCTCGGCGATAGGCGTGTCGATGACACGATGCTCGCCGTACTTGCGTTGCAGTCCTTCGGTGGCGCGAAACACGCCGCCGAAATAGCCGATGTCCTCGCCCATGAGCACCACCGACGGATCATTCTTGAGCATGATGTCCATGGCGGAATTCAAGGCTTGAATCATGTTCATATTGGCCATGGCGCCTACCGGCTCCTCTCTGCGCGCATCAAGGCCCGTTGTTTCTGCAAGTGCGTAGGAATCTCTTTGAACACATCTTCGAACATCAAATCGGCGTCGAGCCTCGGACCCTCGCTCATCGTGCCGAAGGCCGCCGCCTCCTTCCAGCTCGACGCGACCAGCGCTTCAAGTTCGGCCGTCAATGCTAAATGACGCGCCTCCGACCACTCACCGAGCCTGATCAAATGTTGTTTGAGCCGCACGATGGGATCACCCAGCGGCCAGTGTTCGTGATCATTCTTGGCTCGATAGCGTGCCGGATCGTCGCTGGTGGAATGCGCGGCCGCACGATAGGTCACCAATTCTATCAATGTAGGGCCGGCGCCGGTGCGCGCCCGCTCGGCTGCCCACTGCGTCACGGCATAGACCGCGAGAAAGTCGTTGCCGTCGACGCGAATGCCCGCGATGCCATAGCCCGGACCGCGCGCGGCGAATGAGCGCTGCTCGCCGCCGGCGTATCCTTGAAACGTCGATATGGCCCACTGATTGTTCACCACGTTCAGAATGACCGGCGCCTGATAAACGGAGGCGAACAGCAAGGCGTGATGAAAATCCGCCTCGGCGCTGCTGCCCTCCCCGATCCAACTTGCTGCCAGATGATCTTCGCCCTTGATCGCCGCCGCCATCGCCCA
>PMMB01000332.1 GCA_003165495.1 Gammaproteobacteria bacterium
GCCGTCATCGAAGGCCGTTCGGTCGTCATCGTGCTGCTCGATTCGTTGGGCAAGTACACCCGCGTCGCGGATGCCAGGCGGATCAAGACTTGGATGGAGGCGAGCGCCAACGAGCACGTCCGGGTGTCGATGCGCTAAAAGCGGGCGCTAAAAGCGGGCGGTAAAATGCACGCCCCAGTTCCGGGGTTCGCCCAATTGCGTGTACAGCTTGTAGGGAAAATCCGGCGGCTCGTCGCCGAAATAGAAGCCGCGCACCGTGTAATCCTTATTCAGTAAATTCCGACCCCACAAGTACGCTTCGTAGCGCTCGGTTTCCCAGCCCAATTTGCCGTTCACCAGACCGTAAGCACGGGAGCGGGTGTCATTGGGCGGCAGGTCGTAATAAAACGCACCCATGCCCGTGACGTCGACCCGCGCGTACGGGCCGCGCGGATCGCGCCACGTCGCATTGATGGCGGCTTGCCAATCGGGGGCGTGCGGCAGCGCGCGATCCGGATACTCGACGCCGTTTTGTACGAACCCACGGTACAGGGTCTGCAACAGGCCGAGTGAGCCGCCGAATTCAAGCCTCGAGGCCGCAGCCCAAGCGAGCGTAGTTTCTAATCCATAGTTGTAGCCGGATTGCGCGTTCCCGGTATAGAAAATGAAGGTGTTCGGATTATTCGCAACCAATTGCTCGCCGGTCAGCAGTTGCTCCGAATGACGAACCATGTAGAACAGCGACGTGTCGATTCGTAGCTTGCCGTCATCCAATTGCGCTTTGTGTCCGAGTTCGAGGTTCAAGTCTGACTCGGGATTGAATACTATTTGGTTGGCGGGCAAGCCGGCACTTAGGTTAAAGCCCCCCGCCTTGTAGCCGCGCGAGACCAGTGCATACACGTGCTGTCCGTCGGCGATTGCGTAATCCAGTGAGGCGTTACCGCCCCAGAGATTGTTCGCGGGGCTGAAGTCGTTGGCTGTGGCCGGCGCGCCGAGATTGGTGGTCAGATCGTCGTAGCGGGTGGTGCGGCGCTCGCCGCGCAGGCCGATGGACCAACGTGTCCGAGATCCTAAGTCGCCGTCGAGCTGACCGTACAATGCTCCGCTCTGTGAGCGGTACTGACTCGATATGATGGTCAAGCTCGTCGAGTTCTGCGTCGCATCGAAAGGATCCGCGTAATTGCCCGCGCTCGTGTCGCCCAAGCCCTCGCGCAGCTCGAAGGCATACACCCCGAACAACCACGACAGGCCGTGGGCCGGTGCATCCCCGAGCCGAATCTCCAGGCTGCGGGTTGAGCGGTGACGCACCTGATATTCGGTGTAGTCATACGTGTACGGCGCCCACAGGATGGGATTTCCCCAGTCGCCGTCAAACCCATAGTTGACGACCGTATCCGCATAGGTGGCGATCGTCGTCAGGGTTGCGGACTCGAACCCAGTGTAAGTTGTCCGCGCCGAAAGTCCCGTGGAATACTGCCTATCGACGCTGGGATTGTCGGATTCCGTGGTGCGGCTATTGTCGATGGCAAAGGCATCATAACCATTATCGATCTGCAGCCGCAGCACGGTCAGATCGACGCGCCATTGATCGTTGGGCTCATAGCGCCACCGTCCGCGCACGGTGAGTTCATCGCGATTGTCGGTGTTGCTGCGTCCAAGATAGGCGTTGTGGTAGAAGCCGTCGCTGGTGTAGCGCTGCACCGCTAGCCTGAACGCTGAGTCCAGCGAGCTCACGGGACCCGTGATGACGGCGCCGTAGGAATGTTCGTTATAGTCTCCGGCGTCGAACTCCGCGCGGCCGCCGAAGGTATCGGACGGCTCGGCGCTCTTGACGTAGATGAGGCCGGCGAGGGCGTTGGCGCCATACAACGTCCCTTGGGGGCCGCGCAGTACTTCGACGTGATCGACATCGAACAGGGTTGCGGCCGACCCTAATCCGCTGAAGTCGATGTCGTCGATGAGAAACCCCACGGACGGGTTGGGCGCCCCTTGGTACTGCTGCAACTCACCGATACCACGAACCTGAAAATATCGCGGTCGGGACGTGTCTCCCGCCCAATTGAGATTCGGCACCAGTGCCAAAACGTCCTCGATATGCTGTTGACCCGCATCGCGCAGCGTCGCGCCGGTGAGGACGGAAACACTTGCAGGCAATTCGGTGAGCGGGGCGGGCCGTAGGGTGGCCGTGACGATGATTTCATCGAGCTGCGGGTCGCTGGTGTTGTCGGACGCAACGGCCGGCGATGTGGCCGCTACGGTTGCAAACAAAAGACCTAGGACAGAATTCTTACCCATGCTCCCTCCGCCGGTACTAACCGGATCAGGTTCAATGGGTTCGCAGGTGCGCTTAACTAAGCAGCCAGCGTCTCAGGCCCTAAAGGCCACCCCAGCTTATTTGTGCTCAACTACTGTAAGCGATTCGCGGCGAAACTCAAGGCAGGCTATGGTTGGACGAGGGTTCGAACCGCCCCGAACAAACCGCCAACGACGAGAATTACGGTCGGCAAGAACGTCAGTCCGTACCCGACCCCGCGCCTTGCCGGGTCTTTCACATAAGTGAATGCGTAGATTTCCCGGCCGATCAGGTAGATCGCTCCAAGCACTGCTGCGACTTGGGGCCTAAAGTAATGGCTGAAGAGATACAGCCCGGGCAAAAATACGATTAACTGCTCCAAGGTATTCTGTTGGACGCGAAAATATCGCTCAAAAGTGTCATTTCCGGTGACTGCCGGCGCCTTGACTCCGTAGCGCGCGCGCGCTTTACCGACTTTGAACCCGAACACGACGAATTGCAGAAGTGCGAGCGCAGTCACAATGTCAACATAAGCCATGGATGTTCCTCCCCCGTTGAGAGATTCTAGCACTACGTCGCAGGCGGCTTTCCGTCAGGCTATCGATATCGCAATGGCAAGAGGCTCGAATTCCGCAATGAGCGCACCCCGGAAATCCACCCGAAACGGTACACGTGGCTACGCCCACTTGGTCGAAGTCGACGTGCCCGTCACGCGGGTCTGGCGCGCGCTGACCGATCCGGGCCTGATTCGCATCTGGTCCGGCCAGGAAGCGCAGATCGATCCTCGCCGAGGCGGCGCATATCAACTAGGCAAACGCAATGCCGGCGGCGGCCGTGAAGCGCACATCGATATTTTCGACGTGAATAGGCGTCTGCGGCTGATTTATCTGAACGGCGGCGATTGGCCGCCCAGCGACAGCGCCGTGGTCGACGACTTCATACTGGATGTGCGCAAGGGCGACTGCAAGACGTCGCTGCGATTGCTGGGATCAGGGATTCCCGAGTCCGCTGCATGGGACAAGAGCTACGTGCGCATTCGGATGAGCTGGGAGCGCCTCCTGGCGCGCATCAAAGTGACGCTCGAAAGTCCGCCGGTTCCCCAAAAATCGAAAGCGGTACAGCCCAAGGACCCGCCGCTGCCGGGACTCGATTATTGACGGCGCAGTGGTATCGTACCAACCATTGATTTAATGCTCGCGCAGCGAGCAACTGTAGGGCGGGGCCGCATCGGCCCCGTTAATAGTTGCGCGAAGCGCATGGAGACAGCCATGCTCGGGTTTCTCATACGCGCAAGCATAGTTGCGCTGGGTCTGTGGCTGGCGACCGTTTGGGTCAACGGCGTCTCCATCGACACTCCGGCCACCTTGATTCTTGCCGGCGTGCTGTTAGGGATGGTCAATTCCATCGTTCGGCCGATTGCCGTATTGCTGACACTGCCGATGACCATCGTCACTCTCGGCCTGTTCCTGCTGGTGATCAACGCCGGCATGGTGGCTCTGGTGGCATGGATACTGCCCGGAATGCATGTGGCGGGCTTTTGGTCCGCGTTTTGGACCTCGGTGCTGGTGAGCTTGGTCAGTTTCGTGGGCTCATGGTTCGTGGGTGGTAAGGGCAAAGTCGAAGTCATCGTCAAGCGCCGCTGACATCGCGGCTACTGCGTCTTCGGCTCCGCGAGCGTCTTCGGATCGGTGAGGCTGCCGCCGGGAAGCGTCAAAATACTCACGCCGACGATGATGACCAGCATGCCGACGAACTGCGCCCCGGATAAATGCTCGTGCAGAAATTGCCAGCCGAGGAACGATGCGATCGCGGGATTCACGTAGCCGTAAGTTCCGATCAAGGCCGGAGTGCCATTCAGGCTCAGCCAGCCGTAGGCGGTATACGCCAAACAGGAACTGAAGAAGGTCAGGTAAAACAGAGCCATCAACCCTGAAATGTTCGGCGCCCAGTGTGCCGCATCGCCGTGGAGCAGCCCTACGCCGAGCAGCATCAATCCGCCCATGAACATCTGCAGGGCCATGAACATGAGCGAACTCAATTCGGTATCGATGCTGCGGTAGTACAAGGTACCCAATGACCACGAGAAGCAGGCGGCCAGTACGCCGGCTTGCGCAAGCAGGCTGTTGGAACTCAAGGGTCCCGCAGGGATAAGCATCAACGCGGCGCCCAGGAATCCTATGACTAAGCCTAGGACCGCCCAGCGAGTCAGCGGGTGGCCGCGGCGCCCGAAAACGCCGAGGCCGGCGATCCAGAACGCCGACGTGCCGTTGAGCAGCGCCGACTGATTGGATGCGAGATACCGCATGGCCCAGGTATTCAAGCCATTGCTGACGAACACCATGAAAAAACCCGCGATGGCGACATGGCGCCACTCGATCAGGCGCCGAGGCATGGGGCTGCCGCTCCAGATCCTGGCGATGAGCGCGAGCACGCTGCCCGCCGTGACGAAGCGAATCCCGGAGAACAGTGCCGGGGGTAGGTTGGCAACCGCGATCTTGGTGAATAAAAAGCTCGAGCCCCACACCAGGTATATGGTGCTCAAGGCAAGCATGAGCTTCGCGGAATATCGTGGGTCGCGCAAACTACCCTGTGCGGTCTACGCCGGACGGCCTACGCGGCCTGGCGCGGGGTGCCGGCCCTGAAAATCCAATAGCAAATTCCCAGCAGTACCGCCGCCGCCCACCATTTTCCGCCGGGCAATTCAGAGGCCACAGCCAGCACATTCGGATTTTTGCTGATCCAAATACACATGGCGATGAAAATGCCTATCAGCGCCTCGCCCGTGATGAGTCCCGCGGCGAACAACATGCCGTTCTGCTTGAGCTGCTCATGGTCGCCGCCGGCGCTATGTTTGACGTGCCAGCGCGTGACCATTTCCGCGACGATGCCGCCGGCCAGAATGGGAGTCGATACGTCCAACGGCAGATAGATTCCCACGGCCACCGCCAATACCGGCGCGCTCCAACGCGATCCTCGATGCTTGAGGTACAAATCCAAAACAATGATCAACGCGCCTA
>PMMB01000198.1 GCA_003165495.1 Gammaproteobacteria bacterium
GCACGATCCAGGAGCGCCACATCGGAGCCGCAGGCCTTTTGCACCGTGTGTGCCTGGCGCAATTGTGCAGCGCCGCCGGCTCCCGCGAGATAGAGGTACCCATGCTCCCGCAGCATGATGTCCGGCCGTTCGTCGTCGAATCCCAGTTCGTCAGCGGCATTGCGCAGAAAGGCGATGCTGGCTTGCGAGATGAGTATGTTCACGGGAGTCGAGAATTGCTGGCGGATGGACGCGGCCGAGAGGGCGGATGACGCATATTCGTACGACGGGTCGCGCTCGACGACCGTCACACGGACCGAGGGTTCGAGCCGCGTCAGCCAATAGGCAAGTGCCGAGCCCATGATGCCGCCGCCGATCACGACCACTTGATTGCTCATTCACACTCTTACTGTACCGAGACTAAGGATCATATAGGCGTCGGGCCGCAATGGCGAAATCGACGGAGTCGTTGGCAGGTGGGCAAGCGATGTGCGAAGTGGTTCTCACCTTGGGCAGATCCCGGACGGCAGTGGCCAGGTCTTAGGTATTCACGGCAGCCAAAATGTGATCCAAGGCGTCTCGCGAAATCCTCATTTCCATGAGGATCTTGCATGCGCGAAGGCTCCATCGTTCGAGGTCGCGAGGACTGTGGAATTGCAGTGCAACAAAGCTTATGTAATTAGGANNCCGCGACGAAAAGAGCCAAGCTCTCGGTACTCCTTATTACTCGCGACGACATGCTGTGGCCGCAGATCGGTGCGCATTTAGGCAGTGAGTTAATCCTTAAGCAGGTCGACTGCATCGATGAGTTGCTCACGGCGACGCCATCGGGACAGGCCGCCATTGTCTTATGGGATGCGCGAAATCAAACTGACGCCGCCGCGGTGCTTTCCCGCCTGCAATTGCATTCCCCTCGCTTTGCGGTGATCGCGCTGGACGATGAAAGCAGCGCCCCTACGTGGGCGAACCCCATTGCACTTCGGCAAGTCGTGGCTCTACTGGCGGTGCCGATACTGGTTGACAAATTGACGCCTGCTCTCGAGAACGCACGCGAGGAAGTCAATGCGCGAATGGCATTGCTCGGCGACGGGAGCGCCGCGGCGCCCGGCGCGGGGGTGCCCGCCGCGCCATCCAGTCCACGAAGAATTCCGTGGATCCCGGCATCGATCATCGCGGCAGTGCTCATCGCCTTCGCCGTGGCCTTTGTCGTCCTGCGGCACAGCGATACCCCGGTCAATCCAGCGCCGCCGGCAGCGGGCCCCGAGCACGCGCCGCAACAGTACGAGAAGGTCGACTTACTCATCGAAAAAGCGCAGCAGGCGATGCTCGATCGGCACTTCATAGATCCGGCGGAGGGCAGCGCGCTGACGTTGTATAGAAGTGCATTGCTTCTCGATCGCGACAACGGCGAAGCGCACCAGGGTTTGCAGCGCCTCGCTGAAATCCTGTTAACGCGGGTGCAGTCCGCCTTGGACGAACGGAGAATCGACGTCGCGTTGCCGGCGCTCGAAAGCGCACGCAGCATCAATCCCAGCGACAGTCGCTTGTCCGCGCTCGACGAACGCATTACGAGCTTACGGGCGGAGTTCGGTCCGGCGCAGATTCTGGCGGCGATCAACGCACAAAATTTCGATCGCGCGGCACAACTGATTGACGAAGCAGCCGGCAGCAAATCGCTCAACAATGCGAAACTGACTCAGTTGCGCGACGAACTGCGGCGGCGACAACAAGAATTCGATATCGCGAATTTCGTGAAGCTCATCGACACGCGCTTGCAGCAGGACAAATTGACCGAACCGCGCGACGATAGCGCCGCCTATTACCTGGCCCAAGCTCGGGCCGCGGGTGCAAGCGCCGCCGCACTGCAGACGCAGTCCCAAGAGATCGATAAACGGCTGGCNNCCTCGATGATCGCGAGTCTGCAGCACGACCTGGCGGCCGCGCGCGGTCAGCAAGCCGCGGCGGTACCCGAACGCCCCCCATACCTCGATCTGGCGCAGTCCCGGCTCGCCCTAGGAAAAGTGACCGAGCCCGATAATGACAACGCGCTGTTTTATGTCAATCAATTGCGCGCGGCAGATCCCAAGAACAGCGCACTGCCGCGAATATCCAGTGCGGTGCAGGCGCAAATTCTCGAGCAAGCGCGCGCGGCGCTCGATGCCGCTCAGCCGGCGAGAGCCGAAGCGCTGCTGCAGATGGCGGCCGGCTTGGACGCCTCCGCGGATTTGGGTGCGCTGAACCAGCGGTTGGCGCAGATGAAACTGGCGGCCGCCGGTATGCCGGACGTCACGGAAGCATCGTTGACCCGGGTCAAAAAGATTGAACTCGACTACCCGGAGGAGGCACTTCGCAAGAAGGTCGAGGGTTGGGTTGATCTATCCTTCGTGGTCACGGCGGAGGGCAAAGTCACTACGGTGAAGGTGCTGGGTTCAAGCCCGACGGGAGTCTTTGACGCGGCCGCGACGAAAGCGCTATCGCGCTTGCGCTACAAGCCGATGACGCAGGGCGGGAAACCCATCGCTGTTGGCACTCAATTGCGAATCTCATTTCGCCTGTCGAAATAGCGGATACCGCCCGATGAGCAATCTCTCCGAAAACACCGATCGACTCGAGCCGACTCTTGCTCCAACCAAGCGCGCAGCCGGCCGCTGCCTGGTCGTGCACGATGACCTCGAACTGCGCCTGAGGTTGGGAACGCTGGTGCGCCGGGCAATTCCGACACTCGACGCAGACTGCATCAACGGCGCAAGCTTCGACGCGCTAAGCCCGGAGCGCATCGCCGCCTACGTCGCCCTGTTTCTCATCGTTGAGTTTAGCCTGCGCGACAACGCGGTAGACCCGCTGGTACGACTCGCGCGATCGCGCGCCCAAGCGCCGCGCTTGCCCATATTCGTATTTGCGCGCGGCGGCGATGAGCGCAATGCTGCGCGCACGATCAAACTGGGAGCCAACGATTACTGGCCGGTTCACTCGGTGAAAATCAGCGAGTTGGCCGAGGTCCTGCGGCGGCTCATAGAGCCGGCGCACAGTTCCGGCGCCGCAACTACGACGGCGGCCGATCCCTGGCGTCAGCCGCAAATCGCCGGCTACCGTATTGTGAAGACCATTGCCGAATCCACCGCGGCGGCCGTCTATCTGGCCCGCAACGACGATTTGGCGCAGCCCGTTGCGCTCAAGGTCCAGGTGCTCAAGGGACGATATGAGGTGTCTGATGCCGATCGCCAGCGCTTCGTCCGCGAATGCCAAATCCTGTCGTCGCTGAATCACCGCTCAATTGCCGATGTGCTGGATTTCGGCATTACCGACGACTACTTGTATCTTGCCCTGGAATATTTTCCCTGCGGCAGCCTGCGCGATCGCCTGAAGAATCCGGTGAGCGAGGCCGATGCGGTCAACTATGCGCGGCAGATCGGCGAGGCGCTTCAGGTCCTGCACGCCGCGAACGTCGTGCACCGTGACTTGAAGCCATCGAATTTGATGTTGACCGACGACAATCGCGTGATTTTGATCGACTTCGGGTCGGCGTCCGTGCGACTCGCGGCGCACGACTTGTCCAGGTCAGACCTGTGCACGGGAACCCCTTACTATGTGTGTCCCGAACAAATCGATAACCGTGATCCGGACGGACGAGGCGACCTCTACAGTCTTGGTATCGTGCTGTACGAAATGCTGGTGGGCGCCCTGCCGTACGTCGGCAAAAACTTAGACGAGATTTTCGCGGGTCATCGGTCGACCGCAGCGCCGCGCCTGCCGCAGCGCGTGCTGCGCTACCAACCGATCATCGATCGCCTCTTGGCCAAAGAACCCGCAGATCGCTATCCGTCAGCGGCCTTGTTTCTTGAGGACTTGAGCGCCGTGAGCGCGCCTATTCGAACGTCGGTCGACACAGCCAGCCATATGGGAGTGTTTAATTCATGATATCTCGTTTACGTAGGGCCTTGAGTCGGCTCGTGACGCCGGCCGGCCTGCTCGTGCTGGTCGTCATTCTGGGTTTCAGCTTTGTCGCCATCGTGCTGGTGCCGGGACTCGAACTTGCCAGCGAAGTCGAAGACAGTTCGACGGCGCTCAAGTTGTTGGGTGAACAACAGAGTCGTCCAACCCTCATCCGCGCTGCCCTCGAATCCATGCATGAGCGTTTGGGCGCCCGCGGTTACATCCAAGACTCGCTGGATGAGCTGCGAGCCTCGAGCAGCAAACTCGAAGCAGCGTTGCATGAGATGACCGCGGCGCGGCCGCCCAGCTGGTTTTCCCTCACCGCCGACACGGGCGCGACGGGCGCGCCGATGGCCGGCAAGCACGCAGCGCCGCTGCTTGACGCTTGGGCAAATGAACTGGTGGTGTTGAATCCGGTGCTTGCGTACCACGGTGTTCCCTACCGCGACAATGAGTCCACCGGCACCTATCTTAACGAGCGCGGACGCGATTTGGAGCGTGACGTCAACGCGGCGCTGCGCACCAGCCGTCACGCCTTGCCGGCGGTGGACAGTGAGTTAGCGGCCATTGCCGCCGAGCTGCAGTCAACCAACTTACGGTCGGCGAAGGAGCTGCGGATGGTGATGCTCACTGGGCTGGTCATCTCGATCGCCCTCGTGGTGCTGGTGACCATATTACTCGGCGCGCGGCAGCGGCAAGAAAACAGCCTGCGTCAGGCGCGGCAGCAGACCAGGGACATTTTGCGCACGGTCAAAGACGGATTGTTCCTGCTCGACCAGAATTTTGTCATCGGCTCGGCCTACTCCGCCGCATTGGAAACTCTGTTCCAGCGCAAGGACTTCGCCGGTCTCGCCTTTGAGGAACTGCTCAAGAACATCGTATCGGAGCGAACTCTGGCGACCGCGCTCAAGTACGTCAAAATCCTGTGGGCCGAACGCACCAACGAGAAACTCGTCAAAACGATCAATCCCTTGGGCGAAGTGGAAGTTCATCTTGACGGCGGCAACGGTAAATTCGACACGCGCTATCTGCAGTTTGATTTTCATCGAGTGCGCGTCGACGGAGAGATGACCCATGTATTGGTGGCCGTTTCCGACGTGACCGCCCGGGTGGATCTGGCGCATGAACTGCAAGCCTCGCAAAACCAGGCTCAAGGCCAGGTCGATACCTTGTTGGGCATTCTGCACATCGATCCGGCGCAGCTAACGTCATTCTTGAATGACTCCAACGCGGCAATGAAAATGATCAACGCCGTGCTGCGCGAACCGACGCGGGAGGACGGCGTGTTTCGCAAGAAGCTCGATACGCTGTTCCGGCAGGTACACTCGGTCAAGGGCGAGGCAGCCGCCCTAGGTTTGTCCTCGATCGAAACTCGAGCGCATGCCTTCGAAGAGGATTTGAAGTCGCTGCGGGAGAAACCGGCCCTGTCGGGAAATGACTTCCTGCCGCTCGTCATCAAGCTCGATGATCTGCTGACGCATCTGCAATCCGTCAGCGACTTGGTGGCGCGCCTGTCGCGCCTGCACATTGGGCA
>PMMB01000192.1 GCA_003165495.1 Gammaproteobacteria bacterium
CATCGTGGTCATCAACGCGGGCAACGTGCGCGTCACGGGCGCCAAGCTCACGGATAAGTTTTACCACCAGCACACCGGCTTCGTCGGTAACTTAAAGAGCATTTCGCTCGGCAAGTTACTCAAAGAGCACCCGGAACGCGCGATCGAGTTTGCGGTGAAGGGCATGCTGCCGAAGGGCCCGTTGGGCCGCCGCATGTACAAAAAGCTGCATGTGTTCGGCGGCAACGAGCATCCCCATCAAGCACAGCAGCCCAAAGCGCTGGAAATCTAAGAGATCGCAGGACAGACAACAATGGCATCAAAGACAGCCGTCAACTCCTTTTACGGCACCGGCCGCCGCAAGACTTCGAGCGCACGGGTTTACCTGCGTCCAGGCACGGGTAAGGTATCGATCAACGGTCGGACTCTCGCTGAGTTCTTCGGCAGAGAAACCGGTCGCATGATCGTGCAGCAGCCCTTCGGCGCGGTACAGCTCGACGGAAAATTCGATGTCGACGCGCACGTGCAGGGCGGCGGAATCACGGGACAAGCCGGTGCGATTCGCCACGGCATTACTCGCGCGCTCATGGCATACGATGAGGCGCTTAGGCCGCCTTTGCGCAAGGCGGGTTTTGTGACCCGCGATGCGCGTGAAGTCGAACGCAAGAAGGTCGGTCGTCGCAAGGCGCGTCGCGGCACGCAGTTCTCCAAACGCTGATCGCGGGAACACCGCGGCGGTCGATCGGTTTTGGGGGATCGTCTAGCGGTAGGACAACGGTCTCTGACACCGTTTACCTAGGTTCGAATCCTAGTCCCCCAGCCAAACAGGGCCCAACGGTGGGCCCTTTCTGCAAAGTGCACGGATAAAAATGTCGGGCGAACGCAATTCGAGTGGACGGCTTGCGCCAATGGCGCTAGCGGCGCTCGGTGTCGTGTTTGGCGACATCGGCACCAGTCCCCTCTATGCCATGTCGGCCTGTTTCACCGGCCCCGGCATCGCCGTCACGCCGGAGCATGTGCTCGGCGTGCTGTCGCTGATTTTCTGGTCCTTGGTCGTGGTCATCCTGCTCAAATATGTGGGCGTGGTATTGAACGCCGACAATAAGGGCGAGGGTGGGGTGTTGGCCCTGACTGCGCTGGTGATCAACACCGCGCGCGAAAGTCCGCGCCGCAGAGTGTATGGGATGCTGGGAATATTGGGCGCTTCGTTGTTCTTTGCGGACGGCGCCATCACGCCGGCGATATCGGTGTTGAGCGCCGTGGAAGGTCTGCATGTGGCGGCGCCGGATGCGCAAATTCCGATTCTGCCGATCACCGTCCTGGTGTTGGTGGGATTGTTCCTGATTCAACGCCACGGCACCGGTTCGGTCGGCAAGGTTTTTGGTCCCGTGATGCTGGGCTGGTTCGCAGTATTGGCGGTGATGGGTGTGAGTTGGATCGTGCGGGAGCCGGGGGTCATGTTGGCGCTTGATCCGACACGCGCATTGACTCTGTTGGCGCAACACCAGATCGGCTCGCTCGCGGTGCTTGCCGGTGTCTTCTTGTGCGTCACGGGAGGCGAGGCGCTGTACGCCGACATGGGTCATTTCGGTAAAGCGCCCATTCGTCTCGGCTGGATCTGTATCGTGATGCCGGCGCTGGTCATTAATTACTTCGGCCAGGGCGCGATGCTGATCGAGAACCCGGCGGCCATCAGCAATCCCTTCTACTTGATGGCGCCCGCATGGTCGCTGTGGCCCTTGGTCATGCTCGCGACGGCGGCGACCGTCATCGCGTCGCAGGCCGTGATTTCCGGCGTGTTCTCGGTGACCACCCAAGCCGTGAGCTTGGGGTTGTTGCCGCGCCTGCGAGTCCAGCATTCCTCCGCGGATAATGCCGGACAGATCTACGTGCCGAGCATGAATTGGATCCTGATGGCCGCCGCGCTGGCGTTGGTGATGGGTTTCGGCAGCTCGGCGGCATTGGCCGGCGCGTATGGCTTGGCCGTCTCCGGCGCGATGACCATCGTGACGCCGTTGACCTTGAGCCTCATCAAATCCCGAACGGGTAAGCAAAGCCGCGCACTGCGTACCGGCTTGTCGTTGCTGTTCGTCGTCGACATCGCATTCTTGTTGGCCAATCTGACCAAGATCGAGGACGGCGGCTGGCTGCCGCTGGTATCCGGGCTGATCATCTATTGGCTGATGCAGACGTGGCAGAGCGGGCGTGCCTCGGTCATGGCGCGCATGTTGCGCGAACAGAAGCCGGTGCGCGATTTCGTCGAGGAATTAAAGCGCGATCCGCCGGTGCGGGTAACGGGTACAGCTATTTTCCTGGACGCGAAGGCGTCCGGCATACCCCGCGCACTGCTCAACAACATCAAGTTCAACCGCGTGATACACGAGCGGGTGGTCCTGCTGACCGTCGTGACCCGCGAGCTACCGCGAATCGTCTCGTCCAAGCGCTTGACGGTGACCCCGGTATGCGAGGGCATCGTGCGGGTGGTGGCGCAGGTCGGGTTCATGGAGAAGCCGAACATCACGGAGATTCTGCGGGAGGCTGAATCCCATGGGGTGCCTTACGAGCCCGAGCGCACGACTTTCTTTCTGAGCCGCGAAGAGCTGCTGCCGGGACAGCGTTCGGATCTGTCCCCGCTGCGGCGTAGAGCGTTCATGCAGATGGCGCGCAGCGCACAGGTGATCGCCGACTACTACGGTCTGCCGCCCAATCGAGTAATTGAAATTGGGACCCGCTTGGAAATCTAGCCCGACCCGGAATTCAAGGTCTTTACGCCGCCATCGCCCGCCACTATCAGTACGTCGGCGCGACGCCGGGCGAATAGACCGACCGTCACCACTCCCGCGATTTGATTCACTGCGGACTCAAAGGCTGCCGGGTCATTGAGACGCAGGTTGTGGACGTCCAAGATCGCATTGCCGTTGTCGGTGACCACGCCGTCGCGCCAAACGGGCTGCCCCCCCATCTTCACGAGTTGGCGGGCGACATACGAGCGTGCCATCGGAATAACCTCGACGGGGAGAGGGAACTTACCCAATACCTCGACCAACTTGGTGTCCTCGATGATGCAGACGAATCTTGCGGAGGCGGCGGCGACGACCTTTTCGCGGGTAAGCGCGGCGCCCCCGCCCTTGATCAGAACGCCATCGGGGGTGGCCTCATCTGCGCCGTCGATGTAGAGAGGCAGGTCCCCCGCCGAATTGAGATCCAGTTCCGGAATGCGGGCGGCGCGCAATGCCTGCGAGGTCTGGCGCGAACTCGAGACAGCGCCCTCGAGCTGTATTTTACGGTCTTTCAGCGCTTCTATGAG
>PMMB01000211.1 GCA_003165495.1 Gammaproteobacteria bacterium
ACGATCTCGCCGATCGGATTCAGCGTCTGCGTGTCATAAACGGTGATGAAATCCGTGCGCGCGCCGCGCGAACCACGCGACCACACAGTGTCCGCCACATAAAATTCCGGACGCTTATCGGGAACCAGGAGCGAGGCCGAATCGTGCGCCTGTAATTGGCCTTTGACGTCGCGGCTGTCGCTGCCGACATTGCGCAACTCGATGCGATCGCCGGCGTAATTTAAAAAGCTCCAGGTCGTCGGATACTTCGCGGGCAGCGTTTCGATCTTCAGAATGGTTTCGGCCGGCAGCGGTGTCGGAAAATCGGCCGCAGCCGCGTAGGCGCCCATTGCGGCAGCTGCGAACCACGCGCAAATCGCGATGGGCGTCGCCCGTAAAATACTTGCTCTCATTTCGTTAAGCCTCTCTTCGCACCATTGTCGATTTTTCTCGGCGCACACATGCACGATGGTGGATAATTCGCGCAAACGCATTCCCAAATTCGCCTCGCAGTTTTTCTAAGGCTGCCCGTTTTCTTTCGATCCAGTGTACGTCAATCGCCGCAAACTGAATACTGTTACGCGTTGCCGGGTATTTCCCCTCCATCACCAGGTATATTGTCTGCATGAATGCGGCACAACTCGCTTTTTATGTGGCCATCAGCCTAGCCGGCGTGGCCTTCATTGTCGGCGCAATACGCGCGGCGCGGCGCAGTACCACGGTGCGTTGGCCGACACCCATCGAACTTGTCATCGGTTTGGTCACCGATTTCTTCGACACCCTGGGGATCGGCTCGTTTGCACCCACCACCGCGATATACAAATTGCGGCGCATCGTTGCCGATGAATTGATACCCGGCACGCTGAACGTCGGGCATACCCCTTCCGCTATCGCCGAAGCGCTCATATTCGTAACGGCCATCGTGGTTGACCCCCTGTTGTTGGTCACCGTGGTCGGCAGCGCGGCGGCAGGCGCGTGGCTCGGTGCCGGCGTGGTGGCACGCCTGCCGCGTCGCGCAATTCAAGTCACCATGGGTGTGGCGTTGCTCATCGCCGGCGCCGTCTTCACCGCCATCAATTTGGGCGCACTTCCGGGCGGCGGAACGGCGATGAGTCTCGGCGGCTGGAAGTTCGCGCTTGCCGTGGGCATCAATTTCATACTCGGCGCACTCATGAGCGCCGGCATCGGCATGTATGCTCCGTGCATGATCACTCTGGCGCTCCTCGGAATGCACCCGCTCGCCGCCTTCCCCATCATGATGGGAGCGTGCGCGTTGCTGCAGCCCGTGGCGAGTTTGCGCTTCTTTCAGACCGGTAAATTCGCGTGGGGTCCCTCGCTGGGGCTCGCCTTCGGCGGCGTGATCGGCGTACTCATTGCCGCTTACATCGTCAAGACTTTGCCGCTGATCGCACTGCGCTGGCTGGTGATCGTCGTCATTGCCTACGCGGCGTTCGCCATGCTGCGCTCCGCCGTCCGGGCGGAGCGCAGTCTGGAAACCGTCCCGGCACGGAACTAGCGGCGCGTTCAGTCCGTGGCGATCGTCCTACGCAAGGCCACCCTCGCCGATATACCGCGGATCGAAGCGCTGATCGCTGGTTCTGCCCGAGGCTTGAGCGCACAGGACTACCGGCCCTCACAAATCGAAGGCGCCCTGCGCGGCGCCTTCGGCGTCGATACTCAGTTGCTGGCTGACCAGACCTATTTCGTAGCCGAAGAAGACGGTCGATTCGTCGGTTGCGGCGGCTGGAGCTTTAGGTCGACCCTATTCGGCGGCGATGCGCGAGCCGATCGCGATGCTTCGACGCTCGATCCACGCACCCATGCGGCGAAGATTCGCGCCTTTTTTGTCGATCCGGCCAACGCCCGCCGCGGTATCGGGACGCTCCTGCTCGAACACTGCGAGAAAGAAGCGCGTGCCCATGGATTTTCTCAAGTGGAACTCATGGCGACACTCCCCGGTGTCAAACTCTATGCCGCCCGCGGTTACGTCGGAGCGGCCATGGTACATTTCGACGTCGGACTCGGAGAGACGATAGAATTCATTCCCATGCGCAAGGCATTAGTCGCGCCATAGCCGCTGCCAGCCCGCATGACCCAGATCGCGCAGCGTGCGAATATTTCTGCGGTATATTTCGTCGGTATCCGGCATCGCCGCGATGGCGCGCTCGATACTGGCCTCGCGCAATAGATGCAGCATGGGATAGGGAGAGCGATTGGTATAGTTTTCGATGTCCTCGGACTGAGTCCCCGCGAACTGATACTGGGGATGAAAGCTGGCGACCTGCAACTCTCCTTCCAGGCCCAGTTCGGCGATCGTCGTCTCGCAGACGTCGAGGAAATCGTTGTACTCGATGAAATCCGCTAAAACCCATGGGTGTATCAACAGAGTCGTCTCGCATTGCAGGGGATCCGCCGCATGCAAGTCGCTCAACTCCGTGCGCAGCTCTTCCAACAGCGCGGACGCGGAACGTTGTTCGCTGACGCGAAAGCGCACGCGATCGCCGCGGTAGACGCTCTCGGCAAAAGGGCACAGGTTGAGGCCGATGACGGACCTTTCCAACCAGCGACGTGTCGCCGCGATGATTTCGTCGGCAGTGATGAGTGATCCTCCGCAACAGCGCGCAGTCTAATCTCACCCACTTCGAGTATCCTAATCACTCGCTTCACCACTCGAGAGCCAAAGCCGATGCCGCAATCAATTTCAGCCACATTGATCCCCGGAGACGGGATCGGTCCCGAAATCGTCGACGCCACAGTCGCGGTGCTGGAGGCGCTCGGTGCGCCCTTCGAATGGGAACGCCAAGTCGCAGGCTTGGAGGGCGTCAAGACGGCGGGCGATCCTCTCCCGCCCAAGACCATCGACAGCATCAGACGAACGCGCCTGGCCCTGAAGGGCCCGCTCGAAACACCGTCGGGCGGCGGATATCGGTCCTCGAACGTGCGACTGAGGGAGGAGTTCAAGCTGTACGCAAACCTGCGCCCGGCGCGTACTTTGATTCCGGGCGGCCGCTTCGACAATATCGATCTGGTGGTGGTGCGCGAGAACCTGGAAGGTCTGTACGTCGGGCACGAGTACTACATCCAGATCGACGACGACCCGCACGCCGTTGCCATGGCCNNCACGCTGTCGCAACCGGCCGCAAGAAAGTGACCATCGTGCACAAAGCCAACATCATGAAGATCTTGACCGGGATTTTTTTGGAGGCAGGACAGGAACTTTACGAACGCAAGTACAAGGGCCGCTTCACCTTGGAGACAATCATCATCGACGCCTGCGCCATGAAGCTGGTGCTCAACCCATGGCAATTCGACGTGTTGGTGACCACCAATCTGTTCGGCGACATCTTGTCCGACCTGGTCGCGGGTCTGGTGGGTGGCTTGGGAATGACCCCCGGCGCCAATATTGGGGCCGATGCCGCGATTTTTGAAGCCGTGCATGGCTCGGCCCCCGACATTGCCGGCATGGGAGTGGCGAATCCCACTGCGCTCCTGCTCGCGGCGGCGATGATGCTCGAACATTGTCACTTGCCTCACATGGCAGCGCGCTTGCGCACCGCCATCGATCAGACTCTCAATGTGGACAAGGCAAGAACAGGTGACTTGGGCGGCCATACCAGCACGGCCGAGTACACTCGCACTCTCATCAACCGCATATCCAATGCCTAAAGATCGCCCGGTTATCTCGATCCGCAATGTCGTGAAAACCTATGCTTCGGGCTTTCAAGCCCTGAAGCTCATCAACCTGGAGATCGACAAAGGCGAAATCTTCGCTCTGCTGGGCCCCAACGGCGCAGGCAAGACCACGCTGATAAATATCATTTGCGGCATAGTCACCGCGAGCGGCGGCACGGTGATTGCGGACGGCCACGACATCGTGCGCGATTATCGCGCGGCCCGAGCCAAGATAGGCTTGGTGCCGCAGGAATTGAGTACCGATGCGTTCGAAACGGTATGGGCGACCGTGTCCTTCAGCCGCGGCCTTTTCGGCCGTGCACCGAATCCCGCCTTCATCGAGGGTCTGCTGCGCGATTTATCGCTATTGGACAAACGCGATAGCAGGATCATGACGTTGTCCGGCGGCATGAAGCGGCGGGTGATGATCGCGAAGGCCCTGTCGCACGAACCGGAAATATTGTTCCTCGATGAACCGACCGCGGGCGTCGATGTGGAGCTGCGTCGCGATATGTGGACCCTGGTGCGAGGTTTGCGCGACACGGGAGTCACCATCATCTTGACCACGCATTACATAGAAGAAGCTGAGGAGATGGCCGATAGAATCGGCGTGATCAACAAGGGCGCATTGGTCCTGGTCGAAGAAAAAACGCGACTGATGAAAAAACTCGGCAAGAAACAGTTGACCTTGCACCTGCAGGAGCCGCTTCAACGGATCCCGCTCGAACTGGGTTCATGGGGTCTTGAACTCAAGGCCGACGGCGAAGATCTGGTGTACACCGTCGATAGCGCGAACAGCATCGATATTTCCGCGTTGCTCAAACGGATGAGCGAGTTGTCGATCGTGGTCAAGGACCTGCAAATGCATCAAAGTTCGCTCGAGGATATTTTCGTCAAGCTGGTGAGAGAACAATCATGAACCCGCCGATTTCGCGCATCGCATTCAATCGCCACGGTGTCTGGGCGATCTATAAGTTCGAGATCGCTCGTTCGCTTCGCACGTTGGTGCAGAGCCTGGTGACGCCGGTCATCACCACCTCACTGTACTTCGTGGTCTTCGGTGCGGCCATCGGCTCACGCCTGTCCACGGCGGGCGGCGTCAGTTACGGCGCATTCATCGTCCCTGGATTGATCATGCTGGCGTTGTTCACCGAGAGCCTGTCGAACGCCTCGTTCGGCATCTATTTCCCAAAATTCACCGGCACGATTTACGAACTGCTGTCCGCGCCCGTGTCCTACGTCGAGATCGTCATCGGCTATGTGGGCGCAGCGTCAACCAAGTCGGTGGTTCTGGGCTTGACCATTCTGACAACGGCGTCGCTGTTCGTGCCGATCAGAATTCTCCACCCGGCATGGATGATCGCATTCTTATTGCTGACCGCGTTCACGTTCAGCTTGTTCGGCTTCATCATCGGCATCTGGGCCAAGGGATTCGAGCAGTTGCAGTTTATTCCCATGCTGATCATCACCCCGCTCACGTTCCTCGGCGGCGCCTTTTATTCGATCGACATGCTGCCGCCGGCCTGGCGAACCTTCAGCCTCTTCAATCCGATCGTGTACTTGATCAGCGGGTTCCGCTGGAGCTTTTACGGCACCGCCGACGTGAGCGTCGGCCTAAGTATGAGCATGACCATGGGGTTCTTGGTCGTTTGCTTGAGCGTGGTCGCATGGGTATTCAAGACAGGGTTTCGGCTAAAAAATTAGCGCGGCGCGGGTGCGACACGCGACGGGGCCAGCCGGTACCTTCAGCGCTATTAGAAGCATGACGTTTTGGCGTTAGACGCCCGCTAAAACGTCACCTAAAAAAAACACCAGACATTGGGCTTACGCGCGCGCTCGTGCAGCCCTTCAAGTAAGATTCCACATATGAATCAAATCGAATCCCGCACTCAAAACTTCCGCGACAACAGCCTACTTGGCGCACGCGTGCTGCTCTGCAGCTCAATCCTCGCCTCATCCGCCATTGCCGCCCCGGCCGTGACGGCGCCACCGCCCCTTAAGATCGATCTCAACGCGTTTGACGCCAGCAAAAAGACGATTGCGCTGGCGAACGGCGAGTCGCTGGCCTACATCGAAAGGGGTGAACACTCAGGTCCTGCGGTGGTGTTGATTCATGGTTACACCGACAACGCGCGTGATTGGGTACCCATGCTGCCGTATTTGTCGAAGCGCTACCGGCTGATATTGGTGGACATCCGCGGACACGGGCAATCGAGCAAGCCCGAGTGTTGCTACACCCGGCTCGACTTTGCGTA
>PMMB01000058.1 GCA_003165495.1 Gammaproteobacteria bacterium
CGCCCGCCCTGCGGCGGCACCGAAGCGATCGTGCCTTCGATCAGCTTCAAGAGCGCCTGCTGCACGCCTTCGCCCGAGACATCTCGAGTGATCGACGGATTGTCCGACTTGCGCGAAATCTTGTCGATTTCATCGATGTAGACGATGCCGGTTTGCGCCTTCTCCACGTCGTAATCGCACTTCTGCAACAGCTTTTGGATGATGTTTTCGACGTCCTCACCGACGTAGCCAGCCTCGGTCAGGGTCGTGGCATCGGCGATGGTGAACGGCACGTTGAGCAGTCGCGCCAGCGTTTCGGCCAGCAGTGTCTTGCCGGACCCGGTGGGTCCGATCAGCAGAATGTTGCTCTTCGCGAGCTCCACTTCGTCGCGCGAACGCACGCCCTCGGCGCCGCGCGTCTGCAGTCGCTTGTAGTGGTTGTATACCGCCACCGACAGCACGCGCTTGGCGCGTTCCTGACCGATGACGTATTCATCGAGGACTTTCTTGATTTCTTGGGGCTTGGGGAGCTTGTCGCGGGTGCGCTCGGCGCGTTCCTCGAGTTCTTCCCGGATTATGTCGTTGCACAGCTCCACGCATTCGTCGCAGACGAAAACGCTGGGGCCGGCGATGAGTTTCCGAACCTCGTGTTGGCTCTTTCCACAGAAAGAGCAGTACAACAGCTTGCCGTCATCATGTTTGCCGCGCGAATCTTCGCTCATGCTGTCCTCAAATTGACCGCGTCCCCCCAAAATCCATAGGCAAAGCGGCTACAGTACCGACTATATAGCACCCGGCCGACCTCACGCAAAGGTAAGGTCTCGCGGGTTGTGACCGGGGTCCGCCCTACTTAAGCTTTTGCCGGTATCTCGCCGCGTTTCTCGAGCATTGAATCGACCAAACCGTACGCTCGGGCAATTTCTGCGGTCATAAAGTTGTCCCGGTCGCTGTCCTGCTTGACGCGCTCGATGGTTTGGCCGGTGTGCTTGGCCAATATCGCATTCAGGCGCTGTTTGGTCTCCATGACGTCGCGGGCATGGATGTCGATGTCGGAGGCCTGGCCCTGAAAGCCGGCCGAGGGCTGNNAATCATGATTTTCGAGTTCGGCAAGGTGTACCTCTTGCCCGCGGCTCCGCCCGCCAGCAAGACCGCGCCCATCGAGGCCGCCAACCCTACGCAAATGGTGCTCACGTCCGGCTTGATGAACTGCATGGTATCGTAAATCGCGAGACCGGCGCTCACCGAGCCGCCCGGCGAATTGATATAGAGCGCAATGTCCTTCTCGGGATTTTCCGACTCCAGGAACAACAGCTGCGCCACGATCAAATTAGCCATGTAGTCCTCGACCGGACCCACGATGAAAATCACTCGCTCCTTGAGCAATCGCGAATAGATGTCGTAGGCCCGCTCGCCACGAGCGGTTTGTTCGACCACCATCGGGACCAAATTGAGTGCGCGCGTCGTCATGAATACCTGCCTTCCTAAACGAAACCACCGGTCAGTTCTCTGTGAGGACTTATCGGCACCATTTCAAGGGATACCCCTTAAGGGTCACCCTTCGAAATTCATCACCTCTTTGAAGCTCGACACCGTCTCACGCACCTTAGCATGGGCGAGAATCCAATCCACGACCTGGTCCTCAAGCGCGAGACTTTCCACTTGACGCATGGCGTCGGCGTTTTGCTGATATGCACGCTTTAGGGCGGCGGCATCGCCGTACGCACCCACCATTTCATCAAGTCGCGCGTCCGCGCGCTTCGGATCGAGCACCAGATTCTCGCGGCGAATGACGTCGTTGATTATCAAACCGAGCGCGACGCGGCGGCGCGCGGGTCCCACCAGGGGCTCGCGCGGCGGCGCCTGTGACACGTCTTTTGCCCCGGTACGGCGCATGGTTTCGATTTGCATGTCTCGTATCTGCGACTCGAGCAGGGCATTCGGCACGTCGATCGGATTGGCCTGGTAGAGCTTCTCCATCACTACCGTCTTGTTGCGATTGCGCAAGTTCTGCTCGAGTTCACGGCGCATGTTGGCCGCCACGTCCTCGCGCAACTTCGGAATTCCACCCTCCGTGACGCCAAACGACTTGCAAAACTCCTCGTCGATTTCAGGCAGCGTCGGTTCCTCGACCGTCTTGATCTCCGTGCCAAAAATCGCCAGCTTGCCGGCGAGCTCGGCGGCGCGGTAATCGGCGGGAAAATTCACGTCGATGTCGCGATGTTCGCCCGGCGCGGCGCCAATCAATCCCTGCTCGAGTTGCGGCAGCATCTTTCCGTCGCCCAGAACGATCGCGATGTTCTCCCCTTTGCCGCCGGTAAACTCCGCACCGTCGATCTTCCCCAAGAAATCGATGGTTACCCTATCGCCGGCCGCCGCTGCGCGAGCCACCGGCAAGTATTTCATTTGCTGTTTGCGCAGACGCTCGATCATGGCGTCGATATCGCTCTCAACGACCTCCGCCGTAACTCGGTCGAGATCCAGCGAATCCATCGGCTGCAGCGCCACTTCGGGGAAAACCTCGAACGTCGCGACATATTTGAGGTCTTGCCCTTCGTCGATGCTCTGCGGCTCGATGCGCGGGTTACCCGCCGGCGACAGCCGTCTCTCCGTCACCGCCTCGGCAAAGCTCGATTGCAGCAACTCGCCGATCACTTCGCGGTGAACTTGCACGCCGAACTGCTGGCGGATCACCGTGAGCGGCGCCTTGCCCGGTCGAAAGCCCTTCAGGCGTGCGGTGCGGCTCAATTTCTTCAAACGCTCGGCGATTTCCTTGCTCACGCGTTCAGCCGGCACCTGCACTTGCATGCGACGCTCCAATTTGCTGATACTCTCGACGGAAACCTGCATGTCAATCCTCTTGGGTTACCAATGCCTTGGTGCGAAAGGCGAGACTCGAACTCGCACGGGTTGCCCCACCAGGTCCTAAGCCTGGCGCGTCTACCAATTCCGCCACATTCGCATCGGAATAGCTCTCTAGTATAGCCGAGTCGCCATTGCGCCGCGCTGTCCTAAGCTTCGCGCAAGACCTAGAGTTCGCGGCGGCCGGCGGGCGGGGTGCGCGCTGCGGGGCGCGCCTAGCGGGGTTCGCTTTCGCGGACCAGCAGCCGGGCCACTTCCCGCAACGCCGGCAGGCCGTTTTCCAGCATGAAGTAAAGTGGGCTGTCGCCTTCGAACGGGGGTGCCTCGCGTGGCGCATGCACCCAGGCCCAGGCTCGATCCTTAAGGCTGGCGTCCGCGGTCAAAGAATATTGGATGTTGGCGACCAGTGCCGCCCGCTCCTGTTGGGTCGCCGAAAGACGCGGCGCCTGGCCTAAGCGGTAACGCTCCAGCACCTGCGGGGAGGGAATTTTGAGCAGCCGGCACTGCTGCAGCGGCGAGAGCTCCCATGCGTCGGCGATCGCGAAAAATCGCTTCAGGGCATTGGTGCTGGTATGCCTGGCCGCGCGACGACTCGCCGGCTGCAGTACCAATCGCGGTCCTGTACGTGGCTTGCTTGGCAATGCTGTTCTCACCGTAACACTCGAGCATACTCCCTAAAAACGCGCTCGCTCGCCATCCGGGGCGCGCGCTGGCTATGATGGGGCATGTCCATCACCTTCGCCGAACGGCTCCGCCGGGCGCAACAAACCAGCGGCAGCCTGGTTTGCGTCGGACTCGACCCGGATCCCGCAAAGCTGCCCAACGACCTTGTCGGCGCCGCGCCCATATATGCCTTCAACCGCCGCATAGTCGATGCGACGGCCGACATCGCGGCCGCCTACAAACCGCAGATCGCCTTTTACAGCGCGGTCGGCGCGGAGGACCAACTGGTCGCAAGCATTCGCTACATCCGCGAGCGCGCACCGGCCGCGCTCGTCATTCTCGACGCCAAGCGCAACGATGTCGGCCATACCGCGGAAGCCTATGCTCGCGAAGCGTTTGATCGGTACGGTGCCGATGCGGTGACCGTGAATCCCTACATGGGCGAAGACTCGGTACGGCCCTTTCTCGCCCGGCCGGACCGCGGAGCGATCCTGCTCTGCCGCAACTCCAATCCAGGCGCCAAGGATTTTCAAGATCTACTCATCGACGGCTTGCCGCTCTATCGTCGGGTGGCGGAGCGCGCAGCAGGGCATTGGAACGAACTGCACAATCTCATGCTGGTGGTGGGCGCCACCTATCCGCGTGAAATGGCCGACTTGCGCCGGGCACATCCCGACGTGTCGTTCTTGGTACCCGGCATCGGCGCGCAAGGCGGCGATCTCGAAGCGACTCTGGAAGCTGGCCTCGACGCACGCGGTGCAGGACTCTTGATCAGCTCCTCGCGCAACATTATCTATGCCGGCGGCGGCTCGCCTGACGCCATCCGTGCGGCAGCCGCGGATTTGCGCACAGCGATCAATCGAAAGCGCACCCAGCGTTCGGGTGCTCTCTAGAACGCGCTTTTGATCGTGCCGCCGTCAACCCGCAGCGCGGCGCCGTTGGTCGCGGAGGATAGCGGGCTTGCAACGTAGGTCACCATGGCCGCAACCTCTTCGGGTGTGGCAAAGCGTTGCAGCAGCGATGTGGGCCGCGCTGACTTGAAGAATTCGCTTTCGACCGTCTGCACGCTCCGGCCGGATTTAGCCGCCATTGCGGCGACGAAATCTCCCACACCGCGAGAGCGCGTGGGCCCCGGCAGCACGCTGTTCACGGTAATCCCGGTGCCGGCGGTGGTCTCAGCCAAACCGCGGGCAACCGCGATCTGTGCCGCCTTCGTCATGCCGTAATGGATCATTTCCGCGGGAATGTGGTACGCGCTCTCGCTCGAGATGAAAATGATGCGGCCCCAGTTGCGCTTGCGCATCGATGGCAGATACAGCCTCGAGAGGCGCGCACCGCTCAGCACATTCACATCGAAGAATCGCTGCCAGTCCGCATCGGAAATTTCTTCGAACGGCCTGACCTCGAAGATTCCCAAATTGTTCACCAGAATGTCGACGACAGGATGCTGGCGCACCAGGGCTTCCGCGACCGAGGCCACACTCAAGTCGCCGGCAAAGCCGATCACATCGCCTTTGGTGTAGGCCTTCATCGCCGCCACCGCGCTATCCACCGCGGCGGAAGTCCGCCCGCTGACGATCACGGCAGCGCCTTCGCGCGCGAGCGAAGTCGCGATGGCATTGCCGATGCCCGCGGTGGAACCGGTGACCAGCGCAATTTTTTTCGCTAATTTCAGATCCATGTAGACCTCTTCACAACGCAGTGTCGACCGGCACCGAGTTCAACTTGTAAACGACTCCGTCCTTCATCACAAAGCTCACTCGTTTCATCAGACTGATATCGTCGATCGGATTGCCGGGAACCGCGACGACATCGGCGATCTTGCCCGCTGCCACGGTGCCCAAATCCTTGTCGTGCCTCAGCAATTGTGCCGCGCTGATCGTCGCAGCTTGAATGGTGAACATCGGCGGCATGCCCGCTCCCACCATCAATTCAAACTCATGCGCGTTCTGGCCGTGCGGGTACACCGCGGCATCGGTGCCGAAGGCGATCTTCACATGCGCCTTGTAGGCGCGGGCGGCCGTGGCCTGGATCAAAGGTCCGATCGCTGCTGCCTTGGCGGCGACTTGCTCCGGATAATAGCCGGGCACCTTGGCCTGCCGGGCGACGAAGTCGCCGGCGATGATAGTGGGCACGTACCAGGTGCCATGTTCCACCATGAGTTTCATGTTATCGGCATCCATGAATGTGCCGTGTTCGATGGAATCGACGCCGCCGATCACGGCGCGACGAATGGCCTCGGCGCCATGCGCATGCGCGGCCACGGTGAATCCATAATCATGGGCGGTCGCCACAACGGCTTTGATTTCCTCCAGGGTCATCTGCGCATTGTCCCCGTTCGTGCTCTCATCGAGCACTCCGCCCGAGGGTATGATCTTGATCAAGTCATCGCCCAACTTGTAATGCAGGCGCACCGCTTTCATTGCATCGTCTACGCTGTTGATGATGCCGTCGGTGGGCCCAGGATCCCCGGCAAGATCGGTGCGGTAGCCATTGGTGGGATCAGCGTGGCCGCCGGTGGTACCTATCGCCCGGCCTGCGGTGTAAATCCTCGGACCTGGAATGATTCCCGCATTGATGGCGTTACGCAGTGCAACTGATTCGTTGGCCAGATCGCCGACATTGCGCACCGTCGTGAAGCCGGCCAACAAGGTGCGGCGTGCATAGACCGTAGAGCGGACGACGTAGTCCGCGATGTTCCAATGAAACTTATCGACGTACCCCGTGCGGCTGGTCTCCCCCGTCAGATGAGTATGGGCATCGATCAATCCGGGCATGCAGGTTTGCGCCGCAAGGTCGATTATTTTTGCCCCTGTGGGCGACTGCACTCCGCTCAAGACCTCCTTGACTCGGCCGCCCTCGATCACAATCGTTGTCGCGCCCAATGTCTTGCCATTGGCCGTGTCGATGAGATGGCCGCATTGCAACGCCGTGACGGCTGCCGCCGCAGGCGCTGGTGCATCGGCCGCAGTGCTGGTGCCGGTGCCGGTGCCGGTGCCGGCGCCGGCGAGGAGGATTGCCGCGATGGCTGCAGCGAGGGGAAGTGTGCGTTGGGTCATTTGGGCTCGCATTCCAACATAGGCCGTGTCCCCGTTCAATTCTATGCACCCACAATCGATGCGACACGGTCTGCCAACGCGAGGGAAGCCGTCAAACCTGGGGATTCCATCCCGAAGAGATTCACGACGCCGGCGACGCCATGATCGGCGGGCCCTGAAATACAAAAATCCGCCGCCGCTTCTCCTGCCTTTGCGATTTTCGGGCGAATTCCTGCATACGCCGGCAATAGTTGCCCGTCCGCAAGCTGCCGCCAATAGCGTCTGATGGCGCCGTAAAATATTGCCGCGCGCGCCGCATCGACGCCGTAGTCGACCTCGTCGATCCATTCCACGTCGGGGCCGAAACGCGCCTGTCCTGCCAAATCGAGGGTCATGTGAATGCCGAGGCCGCCGGGCTCCGGTACTGGGTAAATCAAGCGGCTAAATGGTGCTGACCCCGTGAGAGCAAAGTAGCTCCCCTTGGCATAGCTCACCCCAGGGATATATTTCGCCGGAAAGCCTTCGATCGACTGCGCAACCCTATGGGCGTCAAGACCCGCGGAATTGACGACGATTTGCGCACGTAGCACTGGCTGTGGCTCGGACTCGATGGAAATATCGATACCACTCGGCGTCGGCCGCAGCGACGTGACCGCAGCGCCGTAGACAATCTCTGCGCGGTAAGCTTCGGCATCCGCCAACAACGACAGCATGTAGGCGTGCGAGTCGACGATGCCGGTCGATGGTGACGATAGCGCCGCCTCGCACGAGAGTGCCGGTTCGCAGCGGCGCGCCTGCGCCTCGTCCAGCCATTCCAGATCGAAAACGCCGTTGCCGCGTGCCTGGGATTCAAGCGCATGCAACTGCGTGAGTTGTTCTTCGGAGGCGGCGATAATGAACTTACCGCATCGCCGGTGTGCGATGCCTCGCTCACTGCAGTATCGGTACAGAAGTTCTCGACCGGACACGCAAGTCCGCGCCTTGAGCGAACCGGGTTGGTAGTGAATGCCGGCATGAATGACTTCGCTGTTGCGCGAGCTCGTATGCACGCCGAAATGCCGCTCGCGCTCGAGAATGATGACTGTGCGCCCGTCGCGCGCCAGCGCTCGCGCCGCGGCAAGGCCAATCACGCCGGCGCCGATCACAATGCAATCCACCTCGTGCACAGCGTTGCGCTCCCGCGAAAGTCCTTACGCGGACGTCACGCTCGTCGCCAAAGACAGCATCGCATGCAGCAACACATTGGCGCCGGCCTCCAAATCGCGGGGCAGCGCGCTCTCCGCCTCATTGTGACTGAGTCCACCGGCGCAAGGGACGAACACCATCGCAGTGGGCACGACGGCGGACACATTGCAGGAATCGTGACCGGCGCCGCTGACCATCTCCAAGGAATTAAAGCCGAGCGCGGCCGTTGCGCCGCGCACCGCCGCGACGCAGGTTGGATCGAAGCTGACGCCCGGCGCCTCCCATACACAGCGGATGTCCCCTGCGAGCGCGTGACGCTGGAGTGCGGCGTGCACCAGCCGATTCATTTCTTCCCGCAAGGCCGCGTACTGCTGGGCATCGGGATGCCGAATGTCCACCGTGAAACGCAAGCGACCCGGAACGGTATTGGGCGATCCGGGCAGCGTCTCGATGAAGCCGAAGGTGAGACGTGCGTCCCGGCCGCGTTGCTCGGTCGCCGCGTACAGCGCCGGCAGCAAATCCGCCAGTACGCGAATGGGATCGCGCCGCATGTCCATGGGTGTGGGTCCCGCGTGCGCCTCTTGGCCCTCGACGACGACCTCGTGTCGACTCATGTGCTGGACGCCCGTCACAACACCAATGGTCTTGGCCTTTTGTTCGAGCACCGGCCCCTGTTCGATGTGCACTTCAAAGGAGGCCTTGACTGGCTGGCGCGACAGCGGCGCGTCGGTCGGAACGCCGGCGCGTTGCAGTTCGTGGCGCACACTGATCCCGGCGCGGTCGGTCAAACCGTACGCCGTGTCGAGCGGGAGGCGTCCGGACCATACCGCCGAGCCCATCATCGCCATCGGAAAGCGGCTGCCCTCCTCGTTGCACCACACCGACAGCTCGATGGGATGCTCGGTCGTCATCTCATGGTCGTTGAGGGATTCGATCACTTCGAGCCCGGCCAGCACCCCATACACGCCGTCGAATTTGCCCCCTGTCGGCTGAGTGTCGAGATGGCTCCCGGTCATGACGACCGGCAGAGAGTCTTCACGCCCTGGGCGCCGGAAGAACAAGTTGCCCACCGCATCGACTCGCACGCGGCAACCGGCCGCCTCGGCCCAGAGTGATAGAAGTTTGCGACCCGCCATATCGGCGTCGGTCAAGGCTTGCCGGTTGCAGCCGCCATGTGGGGTCGCACCGATTTCCGCCATCTGCATCAGACGCGACCACAATCGATCGCCGTTTACGCGCAACGCTTTTCGAATCGGAATCTCGCTCATACCGTCGATGATCTCACGTGGCCGGCAATCGACCCAAACGTCCGTGGCGCGCCGGGTTGCACTACTCCAGACCAACAAACACGGCCTTGGCTTGCGCCAGACGCTCCAGAACGCTGCGCTTCTCCGCCGCGTTGTTCCAGTCGGGATAAGCCGCGGTGGTTTCCGTCATGCGATCCATCCACGCCGCGAAATATCGCGCATCGTCCGGTGAGCGAGGCTTAGCATGAGCGACGGTGACGTAGATCGGGCTGGTGGTCGCATACACATAGGTATCCAATACCGGATAGCGTCCCGCGTCGGTGGACGCGCGCGCCACGCACCAGCCGCTGTGCTCGAGCGCAATGCTGCCGCTGAAATCGCCGTGATCCACGCTTTCGCGCGTGATGAAGGATCGCACCACCCGGCCGTTGCACACCAGTTCCAGACGATCCACGGCGACGATGGATCGCAAACGAACCGAGAAGTTGACGCGCTCCTGCGCAGTTGCAAATGTCAGCTCGTCGCCGATCTCTGCGCCGCCGAGCGTGAAGCCCAACAAGGGACCGTTGGTCGCAAAGCTGTGCCCCGCCTTGAGCGCCGCCATCCATTCCTCCGGCTTGACCTCGCCGTCGGGGACGCGTGCATAGACGCGGTTCATACCCACGGGTCCGCGCAGTGACGAGTAATTCGCCATGGCATCCGT
>PMMB01000222.1 GCA_003165495.1 Gammaproteobacteria bacterium
AGCACGGCGAACAACGTCAAGGCTTCGAGCGTCGAGATGCGCCCCGCCGCCAAGGGCCGATCCTTGGTGCGCGCCACATGCGGGTCCAAGCTGCGGTCGGCATAGTCGTTGATGGCGCAGCCGGCGGAGCGCATGAGTACGGTTCCGACCACAAAGACGATGAAAATATGCGGGTTCGGTTTACCGCGGCCGCCGATCCACAATGCCCACAACGTCGGCCAGAGCAGCAGCCAGATGCCGATCGGCCGGTCCAAGCGCATGAGGCGGGCGTAATCCAGTAACCCGCTCAGGATTCTCGGCAGCTCGTGCGTGGTAAATGGGTGAAAGCGTACGCGATAGGCCATCCATCGCCAGCGCTCGGCAACCCGCTCGATCAGCTCAACCCCTGAGCGCGGCAGCGGCACGCTGGGGGGCCTTAAGCGCTGACATGCGCTTGTCCGAGGGTCGTGGTCGTGTAGGGGTCATTTGTGGCGCTCTCAAGTCAATCGTCATTCTACCCGACGCGGCCGTATTGCTCCGCATGCCCCACCCAACGGCTGACGAGCGGCGCCACGTGCAGCGGCCAATCGCGCAGCAAGGTTTCCGCCGCGATCTGCACTCGCGGCAGCAAATCGGCATCGCGCAATAAATCGGCAACGCGCATTTGCGCAAGGCCGGTCTGACGCGTCCCGAGCAATTCACCGGGTCCGCGCAATTCGAGATCGCGCCGCGCGACCTCGAAACCGTCGTTGGTATCACGCATCACCGCCAGCCGCTGGCGCGCCAGCGACGACAGCGGCGAGCGATACAGCAGTAGACAGGAACTGGCATGCTGACCGCGGCCGACTCGGCCGCGCAGTTGGTGCAGCTGCGCCAGTCCCATGCGCTCAGCGTTCTCGATGACCATGAGTGTCGCGTTAGGCACATCGACGCCGACTTCGATCACCGTGGTGGCCACCAAGAGCTGTAGTTTTCCTTCTTTGAAGCGCCGCATGGTGCCCTCCTTTGCCTTCGGCGTCATGCGACCGTGGACCAGTCCGACGCTTAAGTTCGGCAAGGCAACACTCAAGGCCGCGGCCGTTTCCTCCGCAGCCTGGAAGGGCATTTCCTCGGATTCGTCGATGAGAGGACAGACCCAGTACGCCTGCCGTCCTTCGAGACAGGCAGTTCGGATTCGCTGCACCACCTCGTCACGGCGCGCTTCGGTCAACACCACGGTCTTCACGGGCGTGCGCCCCGGCGGCAGTTCATCGATCACGGAAACATCGAGGTCGGCATAGGCGGTCATTGCCAGGGTGCGCGGAATGGGTGTCGCGGTCATGATCAATTGATGCGGCTGATGGCCGCCGGAGGCCCCTTTTTCGCGGAGACTTAAACGCTGATGCACGCCGAAGCGATGCTGTTCATCGACGATGACCAAGGCGAGCGCGGAGAATTCGACGTTCTCCTGAAACAGGGCATGCGTGCCGACGGCGATGGGCGCCCGCCCCTCGCGAATGCCCTGCAAGGCGGCACTGCGTGCTTTGCCGCTCTGTCGCCCGGTCAACAGCGCCACGGCCACACCCAGAGGTTCGAACCAGTGCCGAAAATTTTGCGCATGTTGGTCGGCCAGCAGTTCGGTCGGCGCCATCAGCGCCACTTGCCGGCCGGTTTGCACGGCCTGTGTCGCCGCCAACGCCGCCACCAAGGTTTTGCCGCACCCCACATCTCCTTGCACCAAGCGCAGCATGGGTTTGCTCTCCTTGAGGTCGCTCTCGATCTCGAGCAGCGCCCGCCGCTGCCCTTTAGTCAATCGAAACGGCAGCGCGGCCAGCAAGCCCTGTTTGAGTGCTCCGTTCGATGCCAGGGGCCAGCCGGGATCGCTCTGAATGCGCTGTCGCAATAACTTGAGCGACAACTGATGCGCGAGCAACTCCTCGAAGGCCAATCGGCGCTGTGCCGGATGCCGCCCGCTCAGTAATAAATCCACGGGCGCGTCCGCCGGCGGACGATGGACATAGAGCAAGGCGTCGCGTAAGGAAGGCAGCCGCGAATCGGCCAAAACGGATGGCGGCAGCCAGTCCTTGATATCGCCCGCGCCCGTTTGATCGAGCGCCAAACCTACAAGCAAGCGCAAGCGGCCCTGGGTCACGCCCTCCGTACCGGGATAAATCGGCGTGAGATGTTCCTCGGGCGCCTGTGCGGCATTCGGATCGATGCGTCGATATTCCGGATGCACGATTTCCAGACCCATGGGACCGCGGCGCGCCTCGCCGAAGCAGCGAATGCGCGCGCCGCGCGCGAGACCGGTCTGCTGCTGCGCAGTGAAGTAGAAAAAACGCAAAGTGAGGAAGCCGGAACCGTCGGCGATTTTGCACAGCATCTGCCGCCGCCCGCGAAAAACGACTTCGGTGAGCAGTACTTTGCCCTCCACCGCCGCGCGCTGCCCGGCGCGCAGCTCTCCCAAAGGCACCACCCGCGTGCGATCTTCGTAACGCAACGGCAGCAGGAACAGCAAATCTTGGATAGTTTCAACCCCCAGGGCGCGCAGCCGCACGGCGAGCGTATCGCCGACTCCGCGCAATACCGTGACCGGCCTAGAGAGCGACAATACACTCCACTTCGACCTGGGCTCCCCGCGGCAGCGCGGCCACGCCGACGGCAGCCCGCGCAGGATACGGCTCGCGAAAGTACTCGGCCATGACCTTGTTGACGAGTCCGAAGTGAGAGAGGTCGATCAAGAAGACCGTCGCCTTGACGACGTCGTCGAAGCTTGCGCCGGCAGCCGCGACAATGGCCTTCAGGTTCTCGAAGACCTGGCGCACTTGCGCCTCCATATCGCCTTTGACCAATTCCTTGGTCGCCGGATCCAGCGAAATTTGACCGGATACCCAAATGGTATTACCGACCCGTACGGCCTGCGAATAAGTGCCGATGGCGGCGGGCGCATTGGGTGTCGAAATGATTTGTTTGCTCATAGTTTCACGCCAAGGTGCGAAATACCCGCTGCACATCCGGCATGCGCCGGATGGTTTTGATGACTCGCGCCAGATGTTTGCGATCGCGCACCTGGAGCTGAAATTTGAGAGATGAGCTGCTCAAGTCGCGTTCTTCCAACGACACCTGATCGATATTGGTTTCGGTTCCCGCGATGCTGGAGGCGACCGCCGCCAGCACCCCCACCCGGTTATTGATTTCCAGCTGGATCTCGCAACTGAACAAGCGTCCTTCCGTCGCTTCCCAGGCAACCGACAGCCACTTTTCCGGTTGTTTACGATACTCAGCGAGATTACCGCAATTCTGCCGATGAATCATCACGCCGCGGCCCGCGCTCAAGTACGCCATGATGGGATCGTTCGGGATGGGGAAGCAGCAGCGCGCGTACGTGACCAGCAGGCCTTCGGTGCCCGTGATCATCAGCGGACCGCTGTGCACCCCAACCTGCTCCCCGCCGTCGCGAGTGGGCTGCAAACGCCGCGCGACCAATGGGGCCAGACGCTCGCCCAGGCCGATTTTCTCGTACAACTCGGCGGCGTCTCTCAAGTTCAGCTCTTTGACCACCGCGTCGATGTCCGGCGCCGGAATCTTTTTCAGATTGAGCGAAAATTCCTCGAGCGCCAGCCCCAGTAACCGCCGCCCAAGTTCCATAGCCTCACCGCGCTTGAGATTCTTCAAGTATGCCCTAATCGCGGCACGCGCTTTCGCCGTCACCAAGAAGCTCGACCAGGAGGGGTTCGGCGTGGCGCCCTTCGCCGTGATGATCTCCACCGTCTGTCCATTGCGCAACGGGGTGCGCAACGGGACCAAGCGCCGGTCGACCTTGGCGGCCACGCAGCGATTGCCGACATCGGTGTGGATGGCGTAGGCAAAATCCACCGTGGTGGCGCCGGTCGGCAGCCGCA
>PMMB01000104.1:0-1024 GCA_003165495.1 Gammaproteobacteria bacterium
TGTATTTTCACACCCTGTTCTGGCCCGCGGTGCTGCAGGCGTCGGGAATGCGCCGTCCGACGTCCGTGCATACGCACGGTTTCGTCACCATCAACGGCGAGAAAATGTCGAAATCGCGCGGCACCTTCATCACGGCGCGCCGCTATTTGAATAGCTTTGCGCCCGAATACTTGCGCTACTATTTCGCCGCGAAGTTGGGCTCAGGAATCGACGACATCGACATGAATCTGGATGAATTCACCACGCGCCTGAATTCGGACATTGTCGGCAAGCTCGTGAACATTGCGAGTCGCTGCGCTGGATTCATCGCCAAGAATGCCGCCGGGAAGCTGGCGGGCGCGTTGCCCGACCCAGAGCTTTTTAGCGCTTTCGCGGCCGCAGGCGCAGGCGTTGCCGCGGCATACGAGACCCGCGACACGGCAAGCGCCGTTCGCGACGTCATGTCGCTCGCCGATCGCGCCAACCAATACATCGATTTCGGCAAGCCCTGGACACTGGCGAAGCAGGCCGATAAGGCCGCGGAGGTCCAGAGCATTTGCACCCAGGGCCTGAATCTATTCAGAGTGCTGATGATTTATCTTCAGCCGGTGTTGCCGGACATGGCGGCCAAGGCGCGGCATTTCTTCCAAGAATCGAGTTGGGAGTGGGGGGACGCCGCGACGCCCTTGCTGGGCACGACGATTGCCCCGTATGAGCCGCTGGCGACGCGCCTCGACCCCAAGGCCGTGGCACGCTTGGTGGGGCCGGAAGCCGCTGCGCTCGAGCCTCCCGCCGCCACCGCGGCGGCGGCCGTGGCGGTCGAGGGCAATTTGATTTCGATCGACGATTTCCTGCGCGTCGACCTTCGGGTTGCGAAGGTGCTGAACGCTGACCTCGTGACCGGTGCGGACAAGCTGTTGAAATTGCGCGTCGATCTGGGTGACCTCGGCGAGCGTGAAATCTTCGCCGGCATTCGAGCGGCATACGATCATACGACCCTGGTGGGCCGTCTCATCGTCGTCGTCGCAAACTTGGAGCCGCGCAA
>PMMB01000104.1:1050-3883 GCA_003165495.1 Gammaproteobacteria bacterium
GCCCGGCATGCGCATCAAATGACATGATCAGCGAGACCGCGCCTAACATCGTGGCGCGCATCGATGCGTTGCTGCCGCAGACTCAATGCACACGTTGCGGTTATGCCGGATGTAAACCGTACGCCGAAGCAATCGCAAGCGGCGCGGCACAGATCAACCAATGCCCACCCGGCGGCGGCGCGACCATTGCCGCCCTGGCAGCACTCTTGAAGCGACCCATGCAAGCCTTGAATCCGGTCCATGGGATGGAGACCCCGCCGCGCGTCGCCTGGATCGATGAATCACGCTGCATCGGCTGCGCACGGTGCCTCGCGCCCTGTCCGGTGGACGCCATCGTCGGTGCCGCCAAGTACATGCACACTGTCATCATTGAGCGCTGCACCGGCTGCGAGCTGTGCTTACCGCCCTGCCCGGTCGATTGCATCGAGCTCAAGCCGGGACCGGATCCTGCGGCCAATCAGCCGGCGCTCAATCGCATGCGGTTCGATGCGCACAACGCTCGGTTGCTGAATAGAAGCATCGAACGGCAGCGGGAACTCGACGCCAAGAAGGCGGCCGCGCCGCGGCGCACGGGCGTACCGTGAACGCCGCGAAGCGGCGCGCGATATTCGCGCGCTTGCGCGCAGCCAATCCGGCGCCGCGCACTGAATTGAACTACCAGTCACCATTCGAACTCTTGGTGGCGGTGATGCTGTCCGCTCAAGCCACGGACAAAAGCGTGAACAAGGCCACGACGTCCTTGTTTCGCGCGGCAAATACCCCGGCGGCGATACTGGCGTTGGGAGTCGATGGTCTGTCGCCTTATATCAAGTCGATCGGGCTGTACAACAGCAAGGCCAAAAACATCATTGCGACCTGTCGGCTTTTGCTCGAACGGCAGGCCGGCGCGGTGCCCTCGTCGCGGGAGGAACTCGAGCAACTGCCGGGAGTCGGCAGAAAGACCGCCAATGTCATTTTGAACACGGCGTTCGGCCAGGCCACCATCGCGGTGGACACCCATATATTTCGAGTCGCCAATCGAACGGGATTGGCACCCGGCAAGACAGTGCGGGCGGTGGAGGAAAAGCTTCTGAAATTCGTGCCCGCCGAGTTTCTCCGAGACGCACATCACTGGTTGATTTTGCACGGACGTTACGTATGCAAGGCGCGCAATCCCGCGTGCCCTGCCTGTCACATAGCGGACCTTTGCGAGTATCGTCATAAATCCCATGCCCGTATTTGATTCCCATTCCCGCGAACAATTGCGCCAAACCTATGCGGACGCGTGGCGCAAGCACCTGGCACACTCTGTGCTCACGCCGCTCGAGGCCATGATTACCGACGTCATCGGCGCGCACCCCGAATATCAAGGCATCGTGAGCGATACGGACGCAGCGGTGGCATTTGAACCGAGCATCTCAAGCGGCGCCGAGAATCCGTTTTTACACATGGGGCTGCATCTCGCGGTACGCGACCAAGTATCCATTGACCGGCCGCCCGGAGTGCGTGAGCTGCACCGCCTTTTGCAAGCTCGGCACGGCGACTTGCACGGCGCCGAACATGCGCTCATGGAGGCGCTCGGCGAGACCCTGTGGCAGGCGCAACGAACCGGCCGGACACCCGATGAAGGGTACTACTTGGCTCTCGCACGCCGGCACCTCGAGGCGTCCGACGGACATTAGCCAACGTTAAGCAAGCTTCATCCGCGCTTCATCGGTACGGTTATACGTGAGCGCTATCCTGGGCTGTATGCGCGCCTGCCGACTGCGTTTTTCAACCGTGGCCGCCGCCGTGTGCCTCAGCCTGTCGGCCGTCGCCGGCGGATTTGCCGCCGCACCACCGGCGCAGCCTGCCGATGTCCCGACGCATACTGCGCCGCCCTCGGGTGACGCGGCTGCAAAACATGCCAAACGCACCGCATGTCTCAAGGACGCCAAGACAAAGAAGCTGGTGGGCGCTGAAAAGACATCTTTCCTCAAGACTTGTATCGCAGCGCCGTAAACGCGTCGATCTTTAGCGCGCGCGAGCCGGTGATTTTCGTTTGATGGAGGCGGTCCGGATCGTTCTCTTAGGCGCACCGCCTTTAATGTGCCGGCCAACGTCTTCCAAATAAGCGTCGGCAAGAGGTCGTAGGCTGGATTCCAAGCGACGATATCCCGCCACCAGGCGGGTACCGAACGATGTCAGAAGCACCCCGCCGCCGCCGCGGCCTCCTACCTTGGCGTGAGCCACCGGGTGGTCGAAGCACAAGTTCATATCCTCGAGCAGCAGCCACGCTCGCCGGTAACTCATCCGCATCTCGCGCGCGGCTTGTGATAACGAGCCGGTGCGCGCAATGCCTTCGAGCAGTTCGACCTTGCCGGCGCCGACGGAACACCGGCTGCCAAAGTCGACCCGAAATCGCACGGTGAGGGCACTGGCCACCGGCACTACTACGCCACTTCCGAGGCGCTCTGGCGGAACCGCACGTCGGACAGCAACCGGCTCAACTCCTTCTTGACGACGGCATAGCACTCGCAGGCAGCGGCCTCCAAGCCAGAGCGCTCAAATACTGCAATGTGACCGCGGCGGTAACGAATTAAGCCGGCGCGCTGCAAATTCCCGGCAGCTTCCGTAATGCTTTCCCGACGCACGCCGAATGCGCTCGCGACCAATTCATGCGTCATGATCAACTCATTCGAAGGCAACCGATCGAGGGTCAGCAATAACCAGCGGCACAGTTGCTGCTCTATCGAATGGTGCCGATTGCAGGCTGCGGTCTGAGTCATCTGAGTGGCCAGCGCCTGGGTATAACGCAGCAACAAACGCTGCACCAACCCGGCTCGATTGAATTCTTCCTTCAGCAACCTCCCCT
>PMMB01000191.1 GCA_003165495.1 Gammaproteobacteria bacterium
GAGAACTTCTTGCGCACCAGCACCGACTCGCCGGTGATGTCCATCCCGCCGCCTCTGTAGCTGCTGTAAAAGATGTCGGCACGGTCGTCCGGCAGCACGGCGGCGCCGGCGACGCACATAAGCGACAGAGCCGCGAGGGCAGCCAGACGGCGCAAATGACGCGGAAAAGTCGACATGTCGATAGCGATTGCCCCTTAGTTGCAGCCGCAGCCGCCGCCGGCCGTGCCGGTGGCGCCCCGCGATCCTTCGCGGGACTCATAGACATGATCGAGATATGCGCCGGAGATGGCATCGCGATCCCATGACATGATGGGATCCGCCAGTCGGTCGCGCTCATAGGGCTTGACCCAGGGTTGGATACTGCTGCATGCCCCGAGTAAGAGCCCGACGCCGACCACGGCAAGCTTCAATGAGGTGCGCATGGGTTACTCGCGAATCAACTGGCGAATGCGGTCTTGGTACTCGTTCTCGTCGCCGGGCCGATAGCCGCGGTGGATGTAACGGATTTCACCCTTGCGATCGATGATGACCGAACTCGGCATTTCGTCGACGTGATACGCCTTGCTCACCTGGTTCGCCGGGTCGAGCAGCACCGGGAAGCTCACCGGTTTGCGCGCGAGCAGTTCTCTGACCGCGGGCGCTTCTTTGTCGACATTGACGCCAATTAGTGTAAAGCCCGCCGGTTTGTATTTCTTATACATCTGGTCCAGCAATGGCATTTCTTGCTGGCAGGGCCCACACCAGGTCGCCCAGAAATTCACCATGACAACCTGACCCTTGTACTGGCTCAAGGCAGCCTGCTGTCCGGACAGCGCGGCGAGGGTAAAGGCGGGTGCGGTTCCCGAAGCATCGCCGCTTGCCGCGAACGCCGTCGATGCGATGACGACCGCGGCCATCGTGCAGCGTTTTAAGAATTTAACTGTGGAAAATTTCATTGATCTGTCCTCCTGATCAGTAGAAAACGGTTAAGCCGAGAGTGGCTTCAAGGTTGTGGACGTTCTTGGTTCGGCCGGTCAAGTCCGTCTCGAACACGTGGTCTCTCACGTCCAAGTGCATCGCGAGCCAATCTGTAATCAGAAGGCGCTCGCCCACGCCAAAATTCAGTGCAAATTGATCCTTGTCGGCAAATTTCACATCGCCCATGCCGACGGTCACATACAGGGCCGAATTGAATGCATGTCCCCGCCCGAGAAAGATCTCGCCGGGGAGTACGTTGTAGCCCAGGTCCAAGTCGTAATACGTGAAGCGTCTCCCAGAGTCGCTGACAACCGTGATAGCCGGAAATACGTCCTCGAGGCTGGTGGTGCCGGCCTTGGAGCGCGCCAAAAACCCTTCCACGAAAATGTCTTCCGACACGTGGTACGCCGCGCGTACGCCGTAAACCGGGTTAGTGCCGAAATCCTGAATGCTGAGCGCACCGAAGTAGCCGCCGAGTTCGAAGTCCTTGGCCTTGATCTTTGGTGTTTTCACGGCGCGACGGTTGACCTGCGGTTCGATGATAGACGGCTCCCCCTGCAGATCCTCGGTAACGACCTCGGTCGGAGCCTTTTCGCCGCGATGGAACCAGCCGCAGCCGGACAGCAGCGCCGCCGCTAGAAGAACACTGCTAAGCCGAATTTCCATTCTTCCGGTTCCTCGTTCTGATTTTGATTGGTGAAGACGACATACTTGCGCCAATCCGCACGCCACATGAATCGCCTGGTAATGAAGCCCCTCGCACCCAAGGAAACATAGGCCAGCTGGTTGCCGGTCTGGAGCGGCTTCGGCGGTACCTTATCGTCGATGTACTGGTACCCCGTGCCGAGACCCGCGGTGGGCGAGAACCACTTCCATTCCGGTATGAAGGTGTGCCGAAGTCCCAAGCTTGCGATGTAGCGGTTATCGATCGTCCCCAATGCCTGCTGCAAGACGAATTCCGCGTCGAGGCTATCCGTGAGACCAAAATCGCCCCAGGTGGTGACCAGATTCTGATGATTGAACACCCCGTAGCCCGCACCCATTTCCCAACGGTGGGTCGCAAATTCCGGATAGGGCGGTATCGGCGCCGGCTCTCCCGAGGCGAGCTTGGTGAGAGCCAATTCCGAGCGGCGCGCCCAGCCTTCCTGACCGCGCGGCGCGCGCACCTTGAACCATTCCGTGCGGCTGTAGAGTATGGTGACGACTTCGTCACGGCCCACGACGTAGACCACGGGATAGCCGCGACCCGGGCCGCTGTGCATCTCCAGATAGGGCTCGGCAACGACGACTTCAAGAAGTTGTTCCTTCGCATGGACCAGACCGAAACCGAACGTCTGCAGCAACAGCAGTAGCGCGAGCAGACGCCGCATCAGCTCAGATCGCTGGCGCGACGAATGGATCGTTGTAGTACTGCGCGCCAATGTCTAGCCATTCTGCGATCAAACGCAACTCCGCCGACGTTAAGAAGCCTGTGTGGTCAGGAACAGGGTCTTGATAGGTTCCGTCAAACATCCTCAAAAAATTCATTTCTGAACCGATCGCGCTGCCGGCCGTCATCGGGGCAGGCATCAACACATTCTGCAGGACGCCCATATTAAGCGTCTGCTCGTCATGTGCAAACAAGAGTTCTTCGTAAGAGGTGGATACGGTGGCGTCGACAGAGGATGCGCTGGCGGTCAGATCCAACTGAATGGCAGGCGGCTGGACGGCATTTGCGGCATTCACCGGGTTGTGGCAGAGCACGCAGGTGTGATCGCTCAGCACGGTGACCCCATCGGCTGCGAAGGTCTGCCTCTTGAAAGTCCAAACCGGTTGGATATGCAGCGGGTACTCGACCGTGCTGCGACACAAGGGACCCCACAGTGGTGCACAATGGCTATTTTTGGTCGCCGGGTCATTCGTTGTCGGCGGTAGTGTCGTCAGATTCGCATAGAGGTAGGAGAAGGCCGCGTCGGGCGCACGCACCCTCTGATCGGTCCAGACATCCGCGTACATCACGTCGATGCTCGGCACCTCCGAGCAATCCGTGGAACCCGTTTGACAGGTGTTCCACGCCCGCGTGTCAGCCATGGTATCGCCGGCATTGGCGGCCGGTAAGCTCGCCAGCGTATTCGGAAACGGCGCCCCCGCGGCCGGCGCTCCCGCGTTAGCCGAAGCGGTCAATCCGAAGCGGCCGTGGGAGGGCGTGGTTTTGCTGCCGGCCGTATGGCAGCCGTTGCAGGTTTTCGTTTCACCGGGGATCAATTGCAACCAACTCGTGTGACGTGCGCCGATTCGCCGCGCGTTCTTATCGAGTACATCGACGGTGAACGGCACATTGGCCGGTAATTCAATCTTCACGGAACCGTCCGGTTCCACGGGCGCATAGGCGAGTATTTCCCGCATACCCATGCCCGCGCGGCCAAAAGCCGAGGCGTTGATATTGCGCACAGTCGGGTCGGGAATCTCGACGGCTTTTTCAATTCTCACGAAGCGAGCCGGGCGCTCATCGGCGGTGGCCAGTTTGGGGTCGGCCAAGGCGGCAATATTCGCCAGCTTACCGTTGGTTTGTGCGGCCACCATGTCGTGGTCGTCGAAGTCGTAGACGCTGCGGATCACGAGAAGACCGAGGCCGCCGTTGGCCAAATTGGCGGCCGCGCCGGTGGGTAAGCCTGGCCCCGGTAACGGGGTGCGCGCCTGCATGATGACCGGATCGACGATGACGGTATTCGTTTCAGCGCCGAGAATCGGGCTCAAGGTTCCGGCGCTGACGTCATAAATCCAAATCGTGTACTGCGGCGGCGCCAATTGCACATTGGCGCCGCTGGTGTTGCTGGCCGTGCAAACGCTGGTGGTGTTGGGAGTAACGGTCGTATCGAGGACCAGGCAGGGCGCCCAGCTCACCAGCATTCTATTGGTGCCGTCGTAGAGCGGATAGGCGGACGCGAACCGGCCGCCCATCGAAGGCAGGTTCGCGTCGGTGGTGACGCCGAGCGTAGTCGCGCTGGTTTGTGCCGGGCCCGCGCCGCCGGTGGGCGTCGCCGGCTGATTGATTTCGACGAAATTTTGGGCGTCGATCTGTACGATGTCACCGCCCAACTGCGTGCCCAGAAACGGCCGAACGACGGCGATCAGCTTCCCGTCGGCTCGCTCTCGAGCGTTCAAGAATTGGATCACGTTACTGTTCGGCGCGGCGGCGTTGGCGCTGGCGCCGGTGGCATGGCTGTTCGCGCCGTAGAAGAGCTCCAATCCGCTGCCATCCGGATTGGCGTGATACAGGCTGATTTGACCACCGTTGGCAGAGTCAAAGCGTGAAAATACGATCTGGCCGTTGGCCAGCACGGAGGGCGCGAAATCGTGATCGGTGTTGAAACTGATCTGATGGATAAGGGTGCCGTCGGCATTCATGACGTGCAGCAAGAAGATCGGCTGCTTAGGGTTGATGTCGTCGGTTTGCGCCGGGTATTGCGGGCGCCCTTCGTCAATCAGGATGGCCTGAGTCGCCGCCTGGCGTGTCGAGGCGAACACGATGCGCCCGTCGGGCAGGTAGTGCGCGCCCACGTCGTGGCCGGCGGTGGTGCTGTCGTTCGTGAGCTGGGTGACCGTTTTCGCCACCGCGTCGTACTGGTAGATTTTCCACGTCGGCTGCGTGACATCCGTGTTGGGCTTGTTGGGGTTCAGAGGCAAACGCAGCGAGAACACCAGTTTCTTGCCGTCGACCGACACATCGAGATCACGAACGTCGCCGTTGCCCTTGGTGATCGATTGGGTGACGTTGGTCTCGACCGAGCCCGGGGTGGCCTGCTCGCGGATATAAAGATCGCCGCCGGAGGTGGACGTAATCAGGTCGCGCACATCGATATCCGCATTTGGAGTGGATGCAGGCGCCGGGCGCTTCACATACGCCAGCGGGAAATTCAGGGTGCCCGGATCCAGGGTCTGCAGGCCCGCAAGTCCCGGGGCATGTCCGCTGACACCGCTCTCGCAGCCGACCACGAGCAAAGCGGGCAGCAATAGGGCAGCCCGTGTCAGGGAGCCGTGACGAAGTTCACGTGCGGGTAAAGTGTTCATGGATTCGGATACCTGCGTTCAATCATCGGTTCAGCGATCAGTGTGCACATCTCTCGCGAGGTCGTTGAACTTAACTGGTCTTAAGAACTACATGTTCGTTCGCTGCGCGTATGCGTTCTGTTAACGCACTCACAGAAGACTTTGGCGACGTGCGTTTCCTCGCAAATTAGGCTCAAGGATATAGCCGGACAGTAGGCAGTCGCTATGTCGCGAAACACCGACGTCGTTCGGATGAGACAGTACTTGAGGCCTTGATTACTAGGTATATTTGCGCCACGTCGGAGCCACAAATCACGAGAGTGGATGTGCATATGAAGAATGGGATGGCAACACCAGACATGAACGGTGCACACGATGTGCGGCGGTCGGGATCGGCACGGCGCGCGCTGCCAACGGTGCATCGAGTGACGCGCGGCCTGCGCGCAACTGCCGCAGCCAGCGCGCTCGCGCTGCTTGGCGCGACGGCGTTCGCCGCCGGCCCCAACCCCGATCAAGCGACGCGGATCTACAACCGCATCGCCGGCGTGCCGCCCTCGGCAACCGTGCTCGCCAGTATGATGGCTACCGACCCGGTAAGCGCGGCCTTGCTCGCGACTAACGACCCCGCATTCTACAACAATACCATCCGCAACTTGGCGGCGCCCTGGACCAACCGCGATCAATCGGTGTTCGTGCCGCTCAACGATTACACGGCCACCGTCGTCGGCATGGTGCGCGACAATGTCCCGTTCAATACCCTGCTCAGCGCGGATCTGGTGTACATCGCCGACTCAGCCTCAGGCGTTCCGGCGTACTCGCCGACGACCAATGACATGTATCAAACCATGGACGACAACAACGTCGATCTGAAGCTGCACCTGGTATCCAGTAGCCAGTCGGCGCTGTCCGGTATCCCCTCGACGGCCACTGCGGGCGTCATGACCACGCGCGGCGCGGCAAGCGCCTTCTTCATCAATGGCACGAACCGGGCGATGTTCCGCTTCACCCTGCTAAATCATCTGTGCAATGACCTGCAGACCGTCATGGACATCACCCGCCCACCGGATCGAATCCGTCAGGACGTGACGCGCAGTCCGGGCGGTGTCAGCACTCTGTTCTTGAACAACTGCATCGGCTGTCACAGCGGCATGGACCCGATGGCCCAGGCCTTCGCCTATTACAATTTCAACAATACCGACCCGACCACCGCCAGCACCATGGGACAGATCGTCTACACGGCCGGGCAGGTGCAGCCCAAGTACCACATTAACAACACCAATTTCCCGCAAGGCTATTCGACCCAGGACGATGGCTGGAGCAACCGCTGGCGCACCGGGCCGAACGAGATCTTGGGATGGAGTGCCTCCCTTCCCGGCAGCGGCAATGGCGCCAAAGCTCTCGGCCAGGAACTCGAAAGCAGCGCGGCGTTTGCCAGCTGCCAGGTCACGCGGGTGTTCAAGGATGTGTGTTTGCGCGCGCCGAACAGCGCGAACGACTTCACTCAAGTCGCCTCGATGATCTCCTCGTTCCAAGCGCATCAATATTCGTTGCGGCAGGTTTTCGCGGAAGGCGCCGCCTACTGCATGGGGAATTGAGCATGAACGTCACACGCATAATCGGTTTGCTCGCCCTGGCTGCGTCCTTTGCCCTGACCGCCTGCGGCGGCGGCGGCGCGCCCACGACGGCCACCGCAGCCACGGCCCCGACCAGCAGTACCGCGAATGCCTATACGGGCCCGGCGCCGGCGACGGCGGATGTCCAGGCCTTCGAAGTGAATTTCTGGAACAACGTGCGCGTGCAGAACCGCTGCGGCCAATGCCACAACGCGACCAGCCCCGCACAGATGCCGAACTTTGCGCGCAGCGACGACGTTAATCTCGCCTATGCGCAGGCCAACACCGTGGTCAATCTGGCGCAGCCGTCGACTTCGCTCATCGTCACCAAGGTGAGCGGCGGACACAATTGCTGGCTCGCGGACCCGAGCGCCTGCGGCCAGATCTTGACGACCTGGATCAGCAATTGGGCGGGCGCCACCGGAGCCGCCTCCGCCACACAGGTGCAGTTGGTGGCGCCGCCGGTGCAATCCGTGGGGCAGAGCTTGAATTTCCCGCCTGACGGCGGCATCGACTACTCGCTGACGGTGTATACGCTCACCGGCAAGTACTGCGTGCGCTGCCATTCGACGACCGCGAGCTCGGCCACCCAGCAATCACCCTATTTTGCGGACCCGACACTGGCGATCGCTTATCCGGCCGCGATGCCGAAAATCGACTTCACCGGGTGCACGCCGTTCGTCGCCGGCAACGCTCCCGGTGCGTGCGGCACGAATTCCCGCTTCTATCAACGGCTACTCACCGACAACCACAACTGTTGGGATAATTGCGCGGCCGATGCGGCGCTGATGCTGACGCAGATCCAGAAGTTCGCCCAGATGCTGACACCGGCCAACATCGATCCCAGCTTGGTCGTCAGCAACGCCCTGAGCCTGTCGCAAGGCACGGTGGCGAGCGGTGCCAGCCGGTACGACGCGGATACCATCGCGAAGTATGAGTTCCAGACCGGCAGCGGCTATACGGCCTACGACACGAGCGGCATCGATCCCGCGGCAGATCTCACGATTACCGGCAATGTGCTGTGGGCCGGCGGCTGGGGCCTCAATGTGGGCGCCGGCGGCAAGGCGCAGGCATCAACCTCGGGAAGTTCCAAGCTCTTCAATTTGATCCAGGCGACGGGCGAATTCTCGGTCGAAGCCTGGGTGGCGCCCGCGCTGGTGGCGGTCGACAAGTCCTACATGGTCAGTTATTCGGGCGGCGATACGACGCGCAATTTCACGCTCGGCCAGACCAACCAAGACTATGACTTCATGCTGCGCAGTTCGAACTCTGATCTCAACGGCATGGCGCAGCTCAAGACCCCGGATGCTGCGATGCTGCTGCAGGCCTCCCTGCAGCACGTCGTACTGACCTATGACCCCATCAACGGACGCCAAATTTACGTCAACGGCGTGAATGCTGGTGTTCCGGATCCGCAGAAGGGCGGCACGATTTCCAACTGGGACAATACCTTTGCGTTGGTCCTCGGCAACGAAGTGTCGGGCGATCGTTCCTGGCAGGGCCTCATCAAATTCGTCGCCATCCACAATCGTGCAATGTCGGCTGCGCAAGTCATGCAGAACTACAACGCCGGTGTGGGCGAGCGCTACTACATGCTGTTCAACGTGGCGGCGGTCACCGGGGTGTCGCAGGCCTACGTCATGTTCACGGTCAGCCAGTACGACAGTTACAGCTACCTTTTCTACCAACCGACATTCATTTCGCTGGATCCGACCGTCACGCCGAACAACATCGTCGTCAAGGGTGTTCGCATTGGGCTCAATGGCACCATTCCGCTGGTGGGTCAGGCCTACATTCCGCTGAACACCACGGTGACTTCGGCAGGCTACACCGCTCAGGGTGAGGTGCTGTCGAATATCGGCACGGTCATCGGGTTGCAGAACGGACCATTGACCGATCAGTTCTTTTTGACCTTCGACCAGCTGGGCAGTCAGACCCATGTGGTGGTCGAGCTTCCGCCGGCGACGCCGCCGCCCGCTCCGGGTCCGGTGGTTGCCGATATTGGCGTGCGCACCTTTGCGCAGGTCAATTCGACCCTGTCGGCGCTGACGGGTGTGCCCACGACAAACCCGGCCGTCAGCGCGATTTACATGGCCGTGCAACAGCAGTTGCCGGCGAATCCGACGCTNNGGCGCTACAGTCGCAGGTGTTCGGGTCGGCTCTCAGCGCCACTCAGTTCACGACTCCGTCGGGAATCAATTCCGTGACGAGCGCGCTCGCGAACCGAGTGCTCGGTACGGGCCTCAATAGTCAGCCAGCCGCGGCAACGATCACGAACGAACTCACGACTCTCATCGGCATCCTCTGCACGACGAACTCGTGCACCACGAGCCAGGGGACGTATGCGGTAGCCGCCGCCGCCTGCGCCACGGCCTTCGGCAGCGCCGACATGCTGATCAATTAAGTGCGACGAATCGAAGAGGACTTTATATGAGCAAGAAGTCAAGGGCTCTGGGTTTGCACGAGCCGCTCCGCCACCAGGATCATCCCCGGCCGCGCACGCGCCGCGAATTCGTCGCGCAGAGCTTCATGACCGGCGCGGCGACCGTGGTGGGGCCTACGCTCCTTGGGCTGCTCGCCGCTCCGCGACAGGCGCGTGCGACGCTTGCGGTCGACATCCAGAACCTACTTGCTCCATGCAGCATCACGACGGGTGCCGGAAAGATCCCGTTCATCTGCTTCGATCTTGCGGGCGGCGGCAACATTTCCGGTTCCAACGTGCTGGTTGGCGGCCCCGGAGGCCAGCTCGATTTCCTGTCGGTCGCCGGATACAGCAAGCTGGGCTTGCCTGGCACCATGGCGCCGAATTCGAGCGCCGCGGGTAATTTCATCGATTCGAGCTTCGGATTGCGATTTCATTCCGACAGCGCCCACTTGCGCGGCATGAAAGTGCGCGCCAGCGCCAAGGCCATGGCCGGCACCAACGGCACGGTGATCCCCGCGCTGTCGCAGAACGACACCAATACCAATCCGCACAATCCGATGTACGCCATCTATCAATATGGTGCGCGCGGCGGGTTGCTCAATCTGATCGGCTCGGAGAGTTCGATGTCGGGCGGCAATTCCATGTCGCCGCCGACCATGGTCATCGCGGCCGCGCAGCCGACCAAGGTCTCCAGTCCCGCCGACACTCAGGGCTTGGTCAGCACGGGCCAGCTCAGTACATTGTTGCCCAATCCGTCCGACGTGACCAACGTGTTGGAATCGATGAAACGCATCAGCGACGCCAAATACGCCAAGGTAGTTGCTTATACGGATTCGACCCTGAATAACGCAGCGTTGGGGACGACCGGAATTCAGGCATGCGGCTATACCAAGGCGGCTTACACCGTCGACAAGTACAATAATCCTGGCTCGGTCGACCCGAGCAAGGATCCCAACGTCGTGGGTCCGGGCGGTATCTTCAATGCGGCCGAGTTCGCGAGCAACTCGGATTATCAAAAGACTGCCGCGGTAATGAAATTGGTCATCGACGGCAACGCAGCCGCCGGTACCATAGAGATGGCGGGCTTCGACTACCACACGGGCGATCGTTCCACCGGCGAGGCGCGCGATTTGAACCTCGGCAACTGCATTGGCGCCTGCTTGGAGTATGCTGCGCGCGTCGGCAAGCCGGTCATGATCTATGTCTTCTCCGACGGTTCACTCGCGAGCAACGGCATGGTCGACAGCTCTGTGGGGGGGCGCGGCAAGGGCGTTTGGACCGCCGACAATCAAAGCGTCGCGGCGACCTATTTCTTGGTTTACAGCCCTGCCGGCAGGCCGGTGGCCGCGCAGACGAATCCGGAACTGAGCTTGCAGATCGGCAATTTCAATCCCGACGGCTCGATCAATACGATCGGCAGTCCCGCTGGTAACAACGTGCCGAACTTGGTCCAAATGGTGGTGCTCAATTACATGGCATTGCACGGTGCGAACGCCATATCCGCGTTCCCCACGCTGTATCCGTCGCCGAACTTGAACGACACATTGGGCACGGCGCTGGAACCCTTGATCGCATTCAACCCGATCGTCAACGGGACCGTCGGGGGTTGACCGTTCACGCGCGCGCTGCCGCGTTGACACTACGGCTCGCAGTGTGCGATTTTGCATAAGGTCTGATCATCCTAGGGCAGCGGGGTTACCGGCGTGATTGATGTATTGCTGCTCGTCGGGAGAATGTTGCGGCGAGGCCATCACCGCACGCGTAGCGTATTGCTTGCCGGCGGCCTGATTCTCAGCGCGGTATTGACGGCATCGTCGTTCGCGGCCGCACCCACGCTGGTGGGCAAGGACGCGCCTGACTTCGTATTGAAGGGCATGGATGGCAGGAACCTGCGCATGTCCGAATTTCGCGGCCAAGTGGTCTTGGTGAATTTTTGGGCGCGTTGGGCGGGAGACTCGCGGCAGGAGATGCCGGCTCTCGATCGAATCAACACCACCTACAGCCGAGCCGGCCTGGTGGTGATCGGTGTGTCGGTCGACGAGGATCTGGGTCGCGCGCGCGAGTTTGCGGGTGCCATGAAAGTGTCGTATCCAATCTTGTTCGACACCGGTTCCGACATCGGTCGAAATTACTTACTGCAGAAAATGCCCATGACGGTCTTGGTGGATCGCTCGGGTGTCGTACGGTATTCCACCGTCGGTTTCAAGCGCGGCGACGAGCGCGCTTATCTTGATCACATTCGCGAATTGTTGCGCGAGTAGTAATGCTCTGTTACCCGACGCGCTCTCGCAGTCTAAGCCGCCGAGCCCGTCGCACGCACCGGCAACAGGTGCGCCGCTTTAATCGTGCCAGCGCGCAATCGCGAAACCTGGCAAGTTGGTAACATAGGAGCAATGCAGTGGTAATTCAATGTAAGGAGCGGCGGGTTTCCGTGCCGAATATCTGATGAATCCCAAGTATCGAGCTCTATCAATCATTGCGCGCGGAGCGTTGCTCGCCTGTGCCTGGGCGGCAGGGACGGCGCTCGCCGCGCCGCCGGCCGCCGCGCCGCCCGACGTGCCGCCTGCCGACTTCAAGACGCTGGATCAAGAAGTGCAAGGCCTGAAGAAAGACGTCATCGATTTGAACAAGGATCTGTTCGTGCTGGAAGAGGAATTGCTGTTCCCCGCCAACACCCAGGTCGCTTTGTACGTGTCGATGGATGTCGGCACGTTTTTCGCTTTGGATTCGGTGACCGTCAAAATCGACAACAAGGAAGTGAAGAATTACCTGTATACCGCGCGCGAGGCGGACGCCTTGCTCAAGGGCGGTGTGCAACAAATCTATTTGGGCAATCTGAAAGTCGGTAAGCATGAACTGGTGGCGTTTTTCACCGGCAAGGGACCGGCCGAGCGTGATTACAAGCGCGGCGCCACGATCAACTTCGACAAGGGCGTCGGCGCCAAGTATTTGGAACTCAAGATCACGGACCGCGTGGCCAAGCATCAGCCAGAGTTCATCATCAAAGACTGGGAATGATGCGTGCAACGTGTGATTAACAGCCTCCGGCCGCTCATCCTGGGCGGGTTACTGCTTGCGCTGCCGTGGGCGGTCGCTGCGGCAAAAAACGTCAAGCCGGACCCCAACGGGCTGCCCCCGCAGGACGTGAAGGATCTGCACTACGGCGACGTGTTGTTCTATTTCTATCAAGACGATTATTTCGATTCGATTACACGCTTGCTCGCGGCCCGGCAACTCGACAGGATTCCGCACACTCAAGGCGAGGCGGAGCTGCTTTTGGGCGGCTTGTACCTGTCTCTGGGCGAGCACGTTGAAGCCGGCAAGATCTTCGAGGCGCTGCTGAAACAAAATACCTCAGAAGCGGTGCGCAACAAGGCCTGGTTCTATTTGGGAAAAGTCTGGTATCAACGCGACTACCTCGCGGAATCCGAACGTGCCTTACGGCAGGTCTCGGATAAAATCGACCCCCGCATCAACGCCGAGCGCTACATGCTGCTCGCGCAGCTAATGATGCGACAGGAGCGCTATGACGATGCCATCGCGGCATTGAGCAACTGGCACGGCGCGCCGGATTGGACCGCCTACGCGCAATTCAACTTGGGTATAGCCCTGGTACGCAAGAACCGGCTCGCCGACGCCATACCGTATCTCGATCGGGTGGGGCGCATCGAGACCCGCAGCGAGGAGTTGTTGTCGCTCAAGGACAAGGCCAATCTGGCGTTGGGATTCGCGCTGCTGCAGGCGGAGCGCCCGGCGGAAGCCAAACCCATCTTGCAGCGCATACGTCTCGAAGGTCCCTACTCCAGTAAGGCGCTGCTCGGCGTCGGCTGGGCGGACGCGGGGGTCGGTGAATATAAGCGGGCACTTGTGCCGTGGCTCACTTTGCGCAAGCGCAACTTGCTCGACTCGGCGGTTCAGGAGTCTTTTCTCACTGTGCCCTACGCCTACAGTCAATTGTCGGCAACGGGCCAGGCCGCGGAATACTACAACTCCGCCATCGAGTCCTTCGATGCAGAGTTCAAGCGGATTGACGATTCGATCGAGGAGATCCGCAGCGGACATTTGCTCGACCGCCTGTTGGATGACGACAAAAAAAACACATTGACATGGTATTGGCAGCTTTCGACGCTGCCCAACGCGCCTGAGTCGCGGTATCTGTACCAGCTATTGGCGAGCAACGAATTCCAGGAAGGTTTGAAGAATTATCGCGAACTCAACTATATGAGCCGCAATTTGGACAATTGGCGCGAAGACGTGTCGGCCTACGATGACATGCTCGATACGCGCCAAGAGGCGTACAAGCAACGCGTGCCGAAGGCCGATGCAGTCATGGCGGCGACCGATCTCGGCGGTTTGACGCAAAAGCGTGTGGACTTCGAATCGCGCATCAACGAAATCGAGAAATCCAACGATGTCGCGGCCTTAGGGACGCCCGAGGAGCAGCAGACGTGGGGGCGATTGAAGCGCATCGAGGACTACCTCGCGGCGCATTCGGACGATCCGAATCTCGCCGAGATGCGGGAAAAGTACCGATTGATGAAGGGCGTCGTGTACTGGCGGCTGTCGGCGAGCTTCAAAGCCAGGCTGTGGAACGAACGTCGCTCGGTCAAGGAACTGGAAGCGGAACTCAAGGAAACACAGAAACGTGCGGTGCTGGTCAAGCAGGCGCGCGCCGGCATGCCGACCAACACCGGCGCCTATACCGGGCGCGTCGCGGCGGTACGAGCCCGCATGGAACAATTGCAACAGCGATTGGCCGATGTGTCCGCGCAGCAGAACCGATTCTTACAGGCCCTCGCTATCCGTGAACTTGAAAGCCAGAAGCTGCGCATCTCGACCTACCAGATTCAGGCGCGCTATGAGTTGGCGGCGATTTATGACCGCGCGTCGAACGACAAGCCGAAGGCCAAGCAGCCATGAAGCGCGCACGCGACAGCGTGAGCGGCGCCAGCGCAGCGGTTTTGGCCGCCGCGGCCGTGGCGCTTCTCGCATCGCCGGGCAATGCAGCGAACAAGAATCCGCCGACCATCAAGGATCTCGACGCCCAGCAAGTCGAGGTCAACACCGATCCGCCGACAAACGTCGACGCCAACAAGACCATGGACAGCTATAAGCGCTTTCTCGACTTGAATGCGGGCGATGCCGCGTTGCGTTCCGAAGCCCTGCGCCGCCTGGGCGATCTGAATCTCGAGAGCGCCGAATCCGAGCGCATCGAGCGCGAGCTCATTACCAACGAGGGTCTGCGCGCCACGGAAGCCATCCACCTGTACACCGCCTTGCTGAAGACGTATCCAAAGTTTGAGCGAGCCGACTCGGTACTGTACCAGCTGGCGCGCGCCTACGAGCTCAATGCGCAGCCCGAGAAGGCTCTGGCGTCCTTGGATCAGCTGGTGGCGACCTATCCCCGCAGCCATTACATCGACGAAGCGCAGTTCCGGCGCGGCGAATTGCTGTTCACGGACAAGGCGTACCCCAAGGCGCAGAGCGCATACGAAGCCGTCATCAAGATCGGCTCCTCATCCGCATACTATAACCAGAGTCTTTATAAGCATGGGTGGTCGCTGTTCAAGCAGGGCGAGAACGAGCGCAGCTTGGATTCCTTCGCGGGCGTGCTCGATTCAGTCCTGGTGTCGAAGCAGAGTTCATCCGAGTTGATCGAGCTTGAGACCTTGAGCCGGCCGAATCGCGAGTTGGTGGAGGACACCTTTCGGGTCATGAGTATCACGTTCTCCTATCTGGACGGCCCGAAGACGATCGACGACTTCGTGAAGCATCGCACGCCGCCGGGCCGGCTACCGCGGCCCTACTCTTATCTGCTGTATGCGCGGTTGGGCGATCTCTACATAGAGAAGGAGCGCTACACGGACGCGGCCGACAGTTACCGCGCCTTCGTTTTACGAGACCGCAACAACGAAAAGGCGCCGCTGCTGGAGATGCAGGCGATCGAGGCCTATCAGAAAGGCGGCTTCCCGCAGCTCGTGCTGCAGGGCAAGAAAGAGTTCGTGGAAAACTACAGTTTCGGCACCGCGTATTGGCAGGGCCGAGAGCCCAAGAACGAGCCGAAGGTCGTGGCCGTCCTTAAGACCAACCTCAAGGATGTGGCGCAGTACTACCACGCTCAAGCACAGCGCAGTAAGAATGTGGCGGATTATCAGGAAGCGGCGAAGTGGTACCGCAGCTATCTCACGTCCTTTCCGGATGACCCGGATTCGGCCGTCACCATCTTCCTGCTCGCCGACACCTTGTTCGAGAGTAAGCAATATCTCGACGCCGCGAAGGAATACGAGAGCACGGCCTATCAATACGGCAACCATGAGAAAGCCGCGGCGGCGGGTTATGCCGCGATCATCGCCTACGGTAAACAGGAAGAGACGCTGAGCGGCGAGGCGAAAGCGGCTGTCCATAGCCGCAGTTTGGAAAGTTCGCTGAAATTCGCGCAGACCTTTCCCTCTCATCCGGAAAGTGCGCAAGTGCTGACGCGGGCCGCC
>PMMB01000260.1 GCA_003165495.1 Gammaproteobacteria bacterium
AACGCGCTCTCGGCGGCGCACCCCGATGCGAGGTGGATGATGCTTGCGTGGCAAGGGAACCCGCGCCAGGATTTGCTCGGCGGCGTCGACCGCCGGCACCTGCTCATCATCGACATCGATCATGACCGCGTGCCGCGCGACGATCGCCAGAAGGATTTTCGCGGTGCGCCGTTCCTGTTCGGCGGCATCTGGGAATTTGGCGGCCGCACGACCCTGGGCGCGAGCGTCCGCAATATCACCGAACGGCTGCAACGTCTGGGCCGCAGCAACGGCAACATGGTCGGCAGCGCGGTTTTTACCGAAGGCATGGGCACCAATCCGTTTGCCTTCGATCTGTTCACCGAGATGGCGTGGCGCAGCGAGCCGGTCGATACTGCTCAATGGACTGTCGACTATGTGCTGCGTCGCTATGGCGCCGCTGATTCACATGCGCTGGCGGCATGGAAGGTTCTGCTCGACACCGCGTACGATATCCGCATCGATGGCGTGAAGTTCAATAGCGAACGCGACGCCGCACAGGAATCGCTGTTCGATGCGCAGCCCGGCCTTACGGTAAATCGCGCGTCGAATTGGTCGCCGGAAGCAATGCGCTACGACGCGGAAGCATTCAAGCGCGCACTTCCGCTTATGTTGCAGGTCGCGCCGTCAGTGCGCGCGAGCGAGACCTATCAGTACGATCTGGTGGACATCGCGCGCCAGACGCTGGCCAACGAGAGTCGATTGCTGTTGCCGCAGATCAAGGCTGCCTACGCCGGCAAGGATAGGCCGCGCTTCGAGACCTTCACCCAGCGTTGGCTGCACCTGATGGACATGCAGGATCAACTGCTCGCCACCAATCGTTTTTTTCTCGTTGGCGCGTGGCTGGCGGACGTCCGGCCCTGGGCGTCGACGCCCGATGAAGCCGCGCAGCTCGACTATGACGCGCGTTCCATCCTGACGACCTGGGGCGACCGCAAAGCCAGCGAAGGCGCCGACCTGCATGACTACGGCAATAAGGATTGGGCCGGCTTGATGCGTGATTACTACCGTGCTCGATGGCAAATCTTTTTCGCGTCACTCGACGCCGAACTGCGCACGGGCATCCAAGGCAACCCGATCGACTGGTTCGCGCTGGGCGATGCTTGGAATCACAGTACACCGCTCTATTCCGATCGGCCGCATGGCGATGCCTACATCGTTGCGAACCGCATTGCCAAATCGCTGACTCTCGAGGTCCGCACCGGCAGCATGGGTGTCCTACAGGTGCGCTGACGTACAGACGAGACGCTCGCTACGGCGCTATAAGCGAGGTGGGGGTCGACGCGACTTGAAACATAGGAGGTTCTGACATGGCCGTATCCTCTTTGCCACGCCCTCAAATTGTCACGGACTTGGCGCGCGTGCATCGCCCGAATGAGCCGAAGTCCGGCGGCGCTCCCGCCAGTGCCGCTGCGATCGAAAACTGGGACGGCATATTTCGGCAACCAGCTGGAGCAGGAGGTCTTCGAAGCGCGAACCACGGTTGCTCGGGCGTGCGATGAAGTCGCCAGAGCAGATTGCACCGTGCCAAACAACATAATACCGGCTGCGCATTCGTCGATGAACGAAAACGACCTACTGTTGATCCTGGATAAAGACCCGAAGTCTCTATCCGTCCTACGGAGGGTTGCGGAAAGCTTGGGATGCGATTGCGTCGAAGCCGATTCGGTCGATGGTCTGCAAGAAATTCTCTCGACCCGCCACCCCACCATCGCGATTTTGGCAGTCGACGGTCCCGATGTTGACGGTCTGGCCATGCTCCGAGTTCTCGCACAAGAGGTTGCCCAATCAGCGACGCTGCTCATTGGCGCCGTCCACGCGCGGGTACTAGCCGGCGCTAGGAGGACCGCGGAAACACAAGGGCTCCGAGTGATCGGAGTCGCTAATCGACCGCTCGACCCGGCGGCGATCGAACTGCTCCTGACGCCTTATCTGAAGACTACACGTCCTGTTGCGCTCGGCGAACTCGAACGCGCGCTCACGGAGCACGAACTGATACTCGAATATCTGCCCAAGATCGATATCCGTACCGAAGAGCTAAAAATGCAGGGCGTTGAGGCGCTGGTTCGGTGGCAGCATCCGCGTCGGGGATTGTTGTATCCGCGCGATTTTCTCGGTCCCATGGAGGAGCACCATTTGATGGCTCGCCTCACGGATTTTGTGATGACCGAAGCCGTGCGCCAAACCAGCCAATGGCGCGCGCTGGGTTTGCCGCTCGAAATGGTGGTCAATCTGAGTCCGAAGCTCATAACGGATCGTGAATTCCCCGAGCGAGTCGCCGTCTTGCTGCGCGAGAACGAAGTTCCCGCGCAGCAGTTGATTCTCGATGTGACCGAAGCGTCGAGCATCGAGGCCAGGGACCTCATGCTCGATGTGTTCACGCGGTTACGTATTCTTGGCGTGGGCTTAACGCTCGATCATTTTGGCACGGGGGTGTCATCGCTCACGGAACTTTACCGATTGCCCTTCTCTGAGATCAAAGTTGATCAGGCGCTCATTGCCGACGTAGTTCGGGTGCGCGAAGCGATGCTCATCGTGCAAGCGATCGCCAATCTCGCACACACTTTGGAGCTCGTGGTATGTGCCGGAGGCATTGAGACTCGCGAGATGCTCGGGTTCGTACGAAATGCCGGTTTTGATACCGCCCAAGGTCGATTCTTCAGCGGTCCCGTCAAGCCCGCGGAGATCGAGCGGTTAGTACGTACTTGGCCATGCTCCGACGCGGCCGCGACAGGACGTTGGCGAGAGATGAGATCCTAGACCTGAAGGGCTGTTCGCTTACGGGCAGCAACTGCACACGATTCGGCCGAAATCGCGCGATAACCTGGAGGTGCGCTAACAGACAGACGAAACGCTGCCAGTCGGACATTGTACGGCTCCGTGCAGCGGGTAACGAGCAACTAGGGGGGCATAACCATATGCTCATGCAGTTTGATCGAGACTTGGAGCTAGACTTCATTAGGGAGTTCGCCGCGGGCGGGGAGTTGATGACGGGCCTAAGCGCCGATGACCGGCGTGAGCGCATCCGCGTGGCTATCTATACCCACAAGCTGGCACACACGCTATTTCGTGACGGCCCGATGACCTATGCGGAGGCGTACGCAAAATGTTTTGGGCGCCCGATCGAGATGCGCCGCACCGTCAGGCATGAGCCGAAGTCAGAGCCCCTGATAGCGGCGGAATCTCTGCAAAGGTAAGTAGTTCTTCGTTATCGATTCGGAAGCAATCGCAACGCAGCTTGAAGCCGTCCGTGACGTTTACTTCCTACCCGCCGCGCCGGCTTGCTGGTATCGAGAGAATTCGTCTCAGCGTCAAATTGATCGAAGAGCCAAGTCCTGAACAAACTACTTTTTTTCTTCCCACTTGCCGCGAATTTTCTCCGCCCATTCCTTGTAACTGCGCCAATTATTGAAATTATTGGTGATCGCGGCGTGACGGCCGCGGATCCTCTCCGCATTCTTCGGTACGGTTGCTGTTGGTTTGACGGCGCCCGTTTCGAGGCGTGCCGCACGGAAGATCACCTTAGCAAATCGCGTCGGAGTTTTGCGGTCGCTCATCTCGTGCCTCGCTAACGTACGTGACACTAGATGTCGCGCACGATTATTGACAGGAACAGTGCCACAGGCAGGCAGACATCGCAGACAAGCATATGTGAGCATTGCGATGGGTACCTCAGAGCGTGCCGCGGTATGTTAAATAGCGGGATTCCCCCGGGCGGCCGATTCAGGCTGAAGGTGGCTACGGTGGCATGGGCGGAAGCGAGATTGCCGCACCAATGGTGCCGGTCGGACACGATTCGAAGCGCTGTTCGGCTGAGAATTAAGCGCTTATGCCGCCACCGTCAATCTGGGTGTGGGTGGCCGCCCAAGATTTTGGCAGCAAAAAGTTAGTCTCTCTTACGGCACGATCTCAACGAGCGTCTGGCCCGCGGTCAGATCCCACAGATCTTGCAAATCCTCATCGGAGAGAGCAATGCAACCGTTGGTCCAATCGCGAGTTTTATAATAGGAGACTGGCTTGGTGGGTCGATTAGGCTCTCCGTGGATAAAGATATCCCCACCAGCGGGTAGGTGCAGCGCGGAGGATCGCTTTAAGTCCTCGGGGCCTGGGTAGGAAATGTGCAGCGCCTTGAAGTAATGGCTGTGCTCCAGGCGAAAATCGATGATGTAGCTGCCTTCGGGGGTGCGAAAGTCCCATTCGCGCTCTTTAGCGCCGGTCGGACTGAGGCCAAGCGCAATGCGATAACTGCGCAGCGGATAATTATCATGCAGTAAGTAGAGCTTACGCTCGTGTTTGACAATGAGAATGGTATCCGCGCGAGGAGCGGGCGGAGTCGATCGAGCGGGTCTCTGCGCATAAAACCCGAGTAGAATTACGACACCAAGCCTTAGAAACCGGGAACGCGCGAGAACGCCGCGCTTCCCAGCGGGTCGCGGATCCACATGGCTTGGAGCGTGAGTAGACATAACCTCGCCACTCGTTAATGAATGAAGCTACCTTAGCCAAAATGAGGTTTACGGGACTTAGGTGTAGATCCCAATTGAGCGCAAAATCTTTGGCAGCATCGCGCCATCACGATGAAATCGGTCACACTTCACACGGTTTAACAAAACATGCCCCAGACGCACGCCACGATCGCGCGGACCGGAGCTAGGAGGCGCTTGATCCACGCCGACCGCTTCGGCGCGCGCCACGCCCGATCGCTTCGAGGAGCGAGATCGGCAAGACGCACGTCGGCGAGACCACCGTCGGTGTCTGTGGCGCTTTGATCAGTCTTCGATAAACTCAACGTAGCGCATTTGCATCCGAGAACAAAGAATGAAAAATGGGCAGCTGACATTCCTTGCATTTCTGGCCGCCACCTCCCTGTTCGTTTGCCGGCCGAGCCTCTCGGCGAGGTCTGGGGTCGACCTGGCTGCAGCCGAGGCGGCGGTGCGCAAGAGCGACGCAGATTGGGCCGCGGCAGCGAGCACTGCCAGCGTCGACGCGTGGATGGCGTTCTATGCCGCCGATGCGATCGTCCTTTTGCCCGATGATCAGCTCGCGAGCGGCAAGGAACTCCTTCGCCATATCGTGACTCGCCTCCTGGCGCTGCCCCACCTCTCGGTCGCATGGCGCCCGATCAATGTGGAGGTGGCCCGGTCGGGCGACCTGGCTCTTCTGATCGGAGCCTACGAACTGAGCTTCGGCGACTCGCGCGGGACGCCGGTATCGGATCGAGGCCGACGCCTCGAGATCTGGAGAAAGCAAGTCGACGGCACCTGGAAATGCATCGTCGATACCTGGAACTTGGACAAGCCCATTGCGGCGGCGGCGGCGCCACCGGCAAGTGCCCTAGGCACTTCACCAACCCCAGGCTCGGCCGCGGCGCTTGCAGCGCCACCGCCGCCGGCGCGTGTGGTGGCTACGAAATACGGCGACATGCCTACCGATTACGAGGATGTGATCCGAAAGTACTTTCTAGAACACCTGAAGTATCCGGAGTCCGTCCAATATCGGGATGTCACCACGCCAGCGCAGGGATACACGACGGCGGTTACCGGCACCTTTTTGATGAAAGAGACGCGTGAATACGGGTGGAAGGTCAAAGCGACGATCAACGCGAAGAATTCACACGATAGCTACGTCGGATTCAAGACCTACACGTTCCTGTTCCGTGGCGAGAAGATCGTCGATGCCCGCTTACCGTTGCCCGGGGATGAGATGAATTGAGCCGACGCCGGAGTAATCAAATGAAATATATCTGGAACTTCTAGGATGAGAACATGAAAA
>PMMB01000257.1 GCA_003165495.1 Gammaproteobacteria bacterium
TCAGGACAACTCGCGGCAAAAGCCGATGCTTGAGACAGCGGATGCTTAGGACAAGAATACTCACCGCGGCCATTCTTGCCTGCATCCTGTTGGCGGGATTATTCCTGTTGTCCCCGCCATGGGCGGTACTGGCGTTCGGTGCGGTCTTTACCATCGGTGCCTGGGAGTGGGGCGGCTTCGGCGCACTGCGCGGGGCGCCGTCCCGCCTCGCTTACGCAGCCGGCGTCGCGCTGCTGTTGCTCCTCGCATGGCGGTGGACCGCCGCACCCAAGCATTTGATGCTGCTGCTCAGCGCCGCGTGTGCGTGGTGGGCGATCGCCTTGCTGTGGCTGTCGTTGGCCCCCTCTCGGCATCATCCGGCGCTCGTGCTCCTCTGCGGGCTGCCGGTACTGGTGCCGGCCTTCATTGCCCTAGCGAGGCTGCAGGTCACAACTCAAGGCTTCGCGCGCGGTCCGCAAATCGTGCTGTGGCTGGTGCTGATGGTGATCGCCGCCGACGTCGGCGCATACTTCACGGGACACAGTTTGGGTCGACGAAAATTGGCGCCGCGCGTGAGTCCCGGCAAGACGACGGAGGGTGCGCTGGGCGGCCTCTCGATGGCGGCGCTGGTCGCCTGGGGCGGCGCCGCGTATTTTGGTTTACCGCCGCTCGCCGTGGTGGCTTTTGGTTGCGCGGTCGGGATTTTTTCCATCGTCGGCGATCTTACCGAGAGCATGTTCAAACGCGCCGCAGGGCTCAAGGACAGCGGCGCCTTGCTGCCCGGACATGGCGGCCTGTTGGATCGCATCGACAGCGTGACGGCGGCGGCCCCTTTCTATGCGCTCGGGTTGCTCGGCTCCGGTGTGATCGCATGAGCGCCCCCCAGGGCCTCGCAATCCTGGGTTCCACCGGGAGCATTGGGCGCAGCACCCTGAAGGTCGTTGCCCTGCATCCGGAGCGGTTCCGGGTCGCGGTGCTGGGCGCCCGCAACAGCTGGCAAGCCATCGTCGAGCAAGCAAAACAGTTTCACGTGGAGACCGTGGTGCTCGTGGACCCCAAGGCTGCGGCACTGGCCCGCGCCGCGCTGCGCGACTGCGGTTCTACGTCGCGCGTAGAGAGCGGCGCCGAGGCGCTCGCCGAGGCCGTCGCCGCCGACAATGTCGACGTGGTGATGGCGGCGATCGTGGGTGCGGCCGGGTTACCGTCGACTCTGGCTGCCGTGCGAGCGGCCAAGCGCGTGCTGCTCGCCAACAAAGAGGCTCTGGTCATGGCCGGTCAGCTCCTGATGGATGAAGTGCGCCATGCCGGCGCCGCACTCATCCCGATCGACAGTGAGCACAATGCGATTTTTCAATGCATGCCGGCGGGCTATCTTCCCGGCGAGATTGCGCGCGGCGTGATTCGCGTGATTCTGACCGCCTCCGGGGGACCGTTTCGTTGCGTCGACGTCGGCCGTTTGGCGCATGTCACACCGGATGAAGCGTGTGCCCATCCGAAGTGGAAGATGGGCCGCAAGATATCAGTCGACTCCGCGACANNCCGCAGAGCGTCGTGCACTCGCTGGTCGAGTATGCGGATGGTTCGATGCTGGCGCAGCTTGGCGCTCCCGATATGCGCACCCCCATTGCCCAGGCGCTCGCGTGGCCGGAGAGGTTTACTTCCGGTGTACAATCACTGAATTTAGCCGAGATCGGGCAGCTCGGATTCGAGCCGCCGGATCACGCGCGATTTCCCAGCCTTGGATTAGCCCGAGCGGCGGCGCGAGCCGGCGGCACCGCGCCGGCGGTNNGCGCGACGCTTGGCCATTGCCTTGATCGAGCTTGAGCCTGGAGCCTTCGCATGAAGATGTTGTTTTTTCTCGCCGCCTTCTTGGTCGCGATCGGGATTTTGGTGGCAGTCCACGAATTCGGACATTACTGGGTTGCCAAGAAACTCGGCTTCAAAGTTCTACGCTTCAGCATCGGCTTCGGCAAACCGTTGGTGATGCGGGTCGGCAAAGACGCCGATCGCACCGAGTACTGCGTGGCCGCCATACCCTTGGGCGGCTATGTCAAATTGCTGGATGAGCGCGAGGGCGAGGTGAGCCCGGCGGAGTTGCATCGATCCTTCACTCGCCGGCCCGTGTTGCATCGAATCGCGGTGCTGTTGGCGGGACCCGCCATGAACCTTTTGTTCGCCTCGGTCCTGTATGCAATTCTGGCGATGGTCGGGACGGAAATCGTCAAACCGGTGATCGGGCAAGTGCGGTTCGACAGTCCCGCCGCCGCGGCCGGACTGCAACGCGGCGATGAGATCGTGCGCGTCGGCGATCGCAACGTCGGGAACACCGAAGAGCTGCAGATCGCGCTGATCCGGCAATTCACCGACGACGGCGTGATACCCCTGCGCGTGCGCCGCGACGGCACCGAGCGATCGCTGACGTTGCGGGTCGCCGGGGATCGGCGCGCCATGACCGAGCCCGGCAGGTTGCTGCCGGGACTCGGCTTCGATCTCGCGACGTGGAACGCCGACACGCTGGTTCACGATGCGCCCTTGGGCAGCGCCGGCGCGCGCGCGGGCTTGCGCGCGGGCGACCGGCTGCTGGCGGTGGACGGTCAATCCGTAGCCAACAGAATGGAGTTCATTGCCCTGGTGAGCGGCGCGCCGGGCCGCGACATTTCGATCGAAGTCGAGCGCGAGGCTAAGCGTTTGCGTATCGTGGCGGCGGTGCCGCGGATCATCGAGCAGGGCAGGCCGATCGGCCGGCTGGGCATTACGCTCGAAGAAGGGCCGCAGAGCTGGCCGCCGGGGCTGGTGGAAACCCATCGTTTAGGTCCGATCGACGCAGTCTCAAGCGGTGTGGCGAAGACCTGGGAGATGTCCACGCTCACCGTGCAGATGCTGTGGCGTATTGTGACCGGTCAGGTGTCCGCAAAGAACATCAGCGGTCCGATCAGCATCGCAGAATTTGCCGGTATCAGCGCCTACTTGGGTCCGACGGCTTTTTTGGCTTTTCTAGCGATCATCAGCGTGAGCTTGGGCGTGCTCAATTTGATGCCGGTACCGTTGTTGGACGGCGGTCAGGTGGTCTATCAGGTGGTGGAAGCGGTCAAGGGCACGCCGCTGTCCGAGCGCGCCCAGCTGTTCGGACAGCAGGTCGGGATTGCGCTCCTTGTCGTGCTGATGAGCCTCGCTTTCTACAACGATATATCAAGACATTTGAATTAACGGGATATCATGATCAATCGAAATTGCAATCGGTCGTTGTCGCGTGCGACTTGAATTGCGTTTGATTTGCCTGGTGGCGCTTGCCATCCAGCCCTGGGGGCCGGCTGCGCGCGCACAAACGGCGCAGGAACCGTTCACGGTCGGCGACATTCGCATCGAAGGTCTGCAGCGAATCTCCGAAGGCACGGTATTCAATTACCTGCCGGTGAACATCGGCGATCACCTCGACGGTCAGCGCATCGGCGAGGCCATGCGGGCGCTGTACACGACCGGATTTTTTCGCGACGTAGAACTGCGCCGCGACGGCAATACCCTGCTGGTCGTGGTGGTCGAGCGGCCCTCCATCGCCAAGTTCGAACTCAAGGGCAACAAGGACATCAAGACCGAGGACTTGCAAAAGAGCCTGCGCAATGTGGGTCTTGCGCAAGGCAAGACATTCGATCGCTCGGTCCTCGATGAAGTGAAGCAGTACCTCACCGACCAATATTTCAGCCGCGGTAAATATGCGGTGCGCGTCGATACGAAAATCACCGAGTTGCCCGGCAACAAGGTCGATGTGATCGTCGACATCAAGGAAGGTAAACGCGCCAAGATCGAACAAATCAACTTGGTCGGCAACACCAAGTTCAAAGAGAAGGATGTGCTCGGTAGCCTCGAGTTGAAGACGCCGAATTGGCTGTCTTGGTACAAGCAAGATGACCGCTACTCGCGCGAGACCCTGCAGGGCGACTTGGAAAAATTGCGTTCCTACTACATGGATCGCGGCTACGCTAATTTCCAGATCGAGTCGACGCAAGTCGCCATCGCCCCGGAAAAAGACGACATGTACATCACCGTGAACGTCAATGAGGGCGAAGTATTCAAGGTATCGGAAATCAAGCTTGCCGGCACGATGGTGGTGCCCGAAGAGCAGCTGCGAAAATTACTGCTGATCCACTCAGGCGATATCTTTTCGCGAAAGGCCGTCACCAGCTCGCAAGAACTGATGAGTTATCGGTTGGGCGCCGACGGCTACGCATTCGCCAAGATCGATCCGGTGCCTACCCCGGACAACGACAAGAAAACCGTCTCGCTCACGTTCTTCATCGAGCCCGGCAATCGCGTCTATGTCAGGCACATCAATTTCAACAACATCACCGCGATCAACGACGAAACGTTGCGCCGCGAGATGCGTCAGCTCGAAGGCGGCTGGCTGTCGAATTCGGCGATCGAGCGGTCCAAGGAACGGCTACAGCGCCTGCCCTATGTGGAGAAGGTGGAGTTCGAGACCAAGCCGGTAGCGGGCAGCGCGGATCTCGTGGACGTGGACTACAACATCAAGGAAGGTTTGCCGGGACAGTTCGGCGGCGGCATCGGTTACTCCGAATCGCAGAAGTTCAGCTTGAACGGCAATTTCGTCCACAGTAACTTCATGGGAACAGGCGATCGTATCGCCTTGGAAATCAACGCCGGCAAGTACAGCAAGAGCTATGTGTTTTCGCATACCGACCCGTACACCACGATCGACGGCGTGGCGCGCACCAGTTCGCTGACTTACCGAGACATCACGCAATTCGTCGCGGCCTCATCGGCGTTCTCGACCAAACAAATCACGGGCGCGGTGCAGTGGTCCTACCCCATTACCGAGTACCAGTACCTGCAGGCGGGCGTATCCGCCAACAAGAACACCCTGATCGTCTCCGAGGGGTACAGCGCACAGCAGTCCGTCGATTGGGTCAAATCGAACGGCACTACCTTTCAGCGCGACCTCACGGACACCAACGGGGACGGCGTGATCAATTCCTTGGACAGTCCCTACACGGTGTTCGGCACCCAGTTCTACACCTATGAACTGACGGCCGGATGGAACTATGACGCGCGCAACCGGGCTCTGTTCGCCGACCGCGGCCTGCATTTGAGTATCTCCGGACGTTATGCGATACCCCCGAGCGACGTACGCTACTACGCGACCAACTTCCAATATCTTCAGTACGTCCCCATATGGAGAAAATGGCTGTTGTCCTTCAACGCGCAGGTCGACTACGCATCGGCACTGGGGCGTACGACCTCGTTGCCACCCTATCTGAACTACTTCGCCGGCGGCCCGGACAGCGTTCGCGGCTATCGCGAGAGCCGCTTGGGTCCACGGGACAATATCGGCCTGGGCAATCCCTATGGCGGAAATTTTCGTGTGGTCAACCGTCTGGAGTTGATATTCCCGGTGCCTGATAAATGGAAGAGCGCGGCCCGGGTCAGCTGGTTCTACGACATGGGCAACGTGTTTCAAACCGGCAATACGGTCAAATTCTTGGGGGTCGACGATATAACGCCGGTCAACTACCACTTCGATTATGCTAATCTGAAAAAATCGACCGGGATCGCGGTGCAGTGGCTAGCACCCTTGGGTTTGTTCCGTTTCTCATACGGCATCCCTTTGAATCCGTATCCCGGCGATACGGTAAGATTCAACGACGAAACAGAACGGTTCCAGTTTTCTATCGGTCAAGCGTTTTGATCGCACACAATTTGAGGTCTTAAAGATCAACATGTCGACTTTCAATCGCAGCATTCCGTTGTTGGCCTTGGGCATGTGCTTAGCTCTGATGTCCGGCCCGGCGAGCGCGGAAATCAAAATGGGCGTGGTCAATTTCCAGAAGCTACTGGAGGATGCGCCGCAGACCAAGACTGCGATGCAGGCGCTCGAAAACGAGTTTGCTCCCCGACGCCGCGAACTCTTGACGATGCAGAATGATCTCAAAGCGCGCGACGAGAAGTTGCAGAAAGAGGGCGCCGTGATGTCCGAAGCCGATCGCGCCAAGGCGGAGAAAGCGCTGCGCGACCAGCAGCGTGAATTCTCCCGCAAGGCCGGTGAATTCCAGGACGACGCGTCGACGCGCCGCAACGAGGAAATCGGCAAGGTGCAGCGCTACCTGGTCACGGAGATTCAAGCGTATGGCAATGCGCAGGGCTACGATCTGGTGCTGGGCGACGGTGTGTTCTTCGCCAAGGGACCGCTCGATATAACGGCCAATGTATTGGCGCTGCTTGCGACCAAGCCGGCTAGCCTGCCTGCCGCGGCGCCCGGCGCCGCCCCGGCAAAAGCGCCGACGGCGATTCCCCCGGCCAAAACTCCCGGCAAATAGCGTGACTAACCGGGCACTTAAGGTGGTGCGCAGGTGCAGGGAGAATTCAGCCTTGGGGAATTAGCGGTACGGTTCGGCCTCGCTCTGCGCGGCGAGCCTAGCTTGGTGGTCTCGCGCGTCGCGACGTTATCGCACGCGGAATCCGGGAGTTTGAGCTTTCTGGCGAATCCGCGCTATCGCAAACAGATGGAGTCCACCCGCGCAACCGCGGTCTTGGTGGGTCCGGAGAATGCGGCATCCTGCCCCGTTGCCGCGCTGATCGATCCCAACCCGTACCTTGCGTATGCACGCATTGCGGATCTACTGCATCCGCAGGCGCCGCCCGCGGCGGGAATTCATTCGAGCGCGGTCGTATCGAGCAGCGCGCGCATCGCGGCCTCCGCGAGCGTCGGGCCGCTTGCCGTCATCGAGGACGATGTG
>PMMB01000214.1:0-2085 GCA_003165495.1 Gammaproteobacteria bacterium
CCCTCGTAGTGCTCGCCGGTCACGGCGGGAAGCGCGGCCTCCCGATGGCGTGTCGCAAGAGCGCGGAGTCCCTCGATGCGGCGATCACCGCGCTCGAGTCCGTGGGCGATGCCCTCCAGCATCCAGGCGCGGCTCAAGTTGAGGCCGTCGATATGGGCGAGCTTCGGGTCCGCACGATCGGTCACGACCGCCGGCGGCAGCCACGTTGAATTCGTGTTCCGCGGAATTCCCGGCAGGAATCGCGACAGCCAGGGGCCGAATGTCGGCGGATCGAGCACCCTGCGCATGAAGTCCGCCTCTGCGAGGCAGGGTGACAAAAAGTCCTCTCCGGAGGGTTCGTAGTCGATCGGGCATTTGCGGTCATTGAGATAGAACCGGCGCGCCGCGTCTTGGAGCACGCCGCGCGTTTGCGCGTCACCGGCAACACCCGCCCAGTCCCAGATCAAGCCAAACGAGAATGCGGTCTGATCGTGCTCGCCAACTCGAATCGCATAGTGAAGCTTGGGCACCCAACTCTTCACTCGCGAGGCAGCTTCGGTTTCGAGTGGCCGCAGCACACTCGCCCACTCCCGCGCCTGCGGATCATTCCAGCCGCGCAGTTCCGCCGACAATTGCAGCAGCCACGCAAGACCGTATGGCCGTTCGAAAGACGCACGATCCGCGCGCTGCAAATAGGCAATCTCACCGGCAACGTTTTCCGCCGTCAGACTGCGGGCGAGTTCCGCCCGTGCCAGCGGCGCAAAAGGCGCATCCGGAAATAGACGCACCAGACGCACCAGCAGCCAGTGCCCGTGTACGACCGAGTGCCAGTCAAAGCAACCATAGAACGCTGGGTTGAGCGCATGCGGAGGACGCGCATCGGCATCGCTGTCCAGCGTGTGACTGAGGTGGTTGGGATACTCCGCGTGCAGGCACTTGAGCGCGAGACCGGCGAAACGCGCTGCCGCCGCGGGGTCCATCGCAACCGCTCGGTCGCCATTTGCGGGCGCCGTGTTAGCGGGTGCCGCGATGGCGGTCGCGCAACTCATTGATACTAGAATCCCCGCGAGGTAGGTTGCTCGGTGCATGAGGGTCGTCCTTTGACGCTTACCAGCAATCCGACATCGTAAAGGAAGAGCGTCTCATTGCAAATCGGCGGAAACTATTTGAATTGCGGAGTGAGGGATATATGGGGATGGCTAATCCAATGAGACCGCTGTGGCCGGAGCTCGCGTACGACGCGTGGCAGGATACGCGCGCTACGCTGCAGCTGTGGACCCAGGTCGTCGGCAAGATCCGCCTGATGCAGACGCCCTGGCTGAATCACAGCTGGCACGTGCCGCTCTACGTCAACTCCAAAGGACTGACCACGTCGCCCATTGCGCACGGATCCCGCTCCTTCGACATTCAATTCGATTTCACCCTGCATGTGCTCGACATCACCGTGAGCGATGGCGGCGTGCGGCGACTCGCCTTGCAACCGCAGAGCGTTGCGGACTTTTACGGCGCGGTGATGGCGGCGCTTAACGATCTCGGCGTTGCGGTCGCCATCAACGAAAATCCCTGTGAGATCGCGGCCGCAGTGGCCTTCAGCCAGGACCGGCTACATGTTGCATACGATCCTGATTACGCACGGCGCTTCTGGCAGGTTCTGCTGCAAACTGACCGCGTGCTGAAGCAGTTTCGCACCGGCTTCCTTGGCAAATGCAGCCCGGTTCATTTCTTTTGGGGGAGCTTCGATCTCGCGGTCACGCGCTTTTCCGGCCGCCGCGCGCCACCTTTTGCGGGCAAGACCCCGGGAGTGGCGTCGGAGGTCATGCGTGAAGCCTATTCTCACGAGGTCAGCAGCGCGGGATTCTGGCCCGGGGGCAACGGCCTCGATTATCCCGCATTTTATTCATACGCCTATCCGACGCCCGCCGGCTTCCGGGAGTTCGCGGTGCAGCCCGCAGCCGCATTCTTCAGCGAGGCGCTCGGCGAGTTTTTGCTGCCGTACGATGCCGTCCGCACCGCGGTCGATCCGGAGGCAACATTGCTCGCCTTTCTGCAAAGCACGTATGAGGCGGCTGCCCACGCCGCAGACTGGGATCGTGCCGCGCTCGAATG
>PMMB01000214.1:2124-6475 GCA_003165495.1 Gammaproteobacteria bacterium
CACAGTACAACGTGCCTGGACTTCTGTTCGTCTTGCGGCGCAGCCCTTGGCTGGCCGTTCTCTGCACCACCGCCGCTTTGTCGCTGGGAATGCCCGACGGCGCACACGCAGCCGATGCCGCGGCCTCACCATCGCAGGCGCAATTCGGCGGCCAGTGCACAGAAGCGCTGGCCGAGGGCCGGCACGTGATGACCACATGCACGAGTACCTGGACCGACAAGGACGGCAAGACTTATTGCTTTAGCAACGACGGCGCCAAGAAGTCGTTCTTGGAAAGTCCGGTCGAGAATCTGCAACGGGCTAGGGGCTTCATCGCCGCGAGCAGCGTGGAGTCCACTGAAAAGGCCATGCAGGATTTCTCCGGCTCCGATGCGGAAGCCTTGGTCAAAGAATTGATCGGCAATAAGCTCAAGGCGAACAATGGGATTTTCCCGTTTGACGACCCGCTCAACGGTGAGCATCTGAAATTGAGCTATGACGACGTCGACTTCACCCGCACGATTGACGGTTACGGCTTCTTTCCGGACGTGAAATTCCACGATTCTAAAGACGCATCGAAAAAATACCTGATCGATTTTTGGGTCATGCCCGAGGACGGTGCGCTGCAAGTGCAGGAAACCCGCATCTACAAGGAGCCGCTGAAGGTGGACGGGAATTGGACGACCATGGCTCGTCAACCGATCCCGTGGTGGTGGATACCTGCGTCCGAACACCCGGGTCATCTGGCAACGAAGCGCGGTTGGGAAGTGATGTCGGCCGTCGAACAAAACGCGGTAAAGGAGAGCTTGAAGAACAACGGCGTGTTCAAGCTCAAAGACGACAAAACCGGCAAAGAGTTGCAGTTAGAGTTCGTCGACACCCACCAACCGGTGAGGCAACTCGACAATGACGGCCACTACTTCGCCTGTACCGATTTTCGAGTCGCCGGCACCAAGGATGAAATCTACGACATCGATTTTTGGGTCAGCGACAAGGACGGCAAGATGACGGTCGATCAGACGAAAGTGCACAAAGTGCCGGAACTCAAAAGTGGCCAGTGGATCCAGGTGCCGCGTTACGAGTGGAAAGACGTCGGCAATTCGCACGTCGTACCGTAACGCCGGCGACGCTCATTTTCTTTGGCGGGAATTTGCGATCAACTGCTTCAAGAAGCGTAAATCGGCGACGCCCGCCACGAGTTGCAGGCCAACCACCAAACCTGGGGTACCGCCGAGCGTGAGTGCGTGCGCTTCCTCATCGTTGCGCGCGAGGAGTGCGGCGATCTCCTGGGCATGACGCGTACGATCCTTGTTGAGGATATCCATGTTTACGCCGGCGCTCTGTAAAATCGCGTCCACCTGGTCGTTCTGTTTCAGGCGCGGGCCGCTGATCAATGCGTCGTGGGCAACCAGGTACTTGCCCTGCCATCCTGCCGCCAGCGCGGATGACGCCGCATACGTGGAGACGGCACCCAAGATCGGCCATTCCTTGTATACGACGGCAATTCCAGGATCTTGGGCGAGCAACGCCTTCAATGTCGGAACCATTGTCTTGCAGTAGGGGCAGTTGTAGTCAAAGTACTCGACGATGGTGACGTCCGGCTTTCGGGCGCCCGCGGCTTCCGTGCCCGGTTTGGTCAGCATTTGCTTCAGCCCGTCGGCGGTGACTTCCTGAATGTCCTGCGCCGTCGCTGCGCCCAGCAGCAATGCGCTCGCCAGCACCGAGAGGATTACGCGAATCAGTTGCATGATCCCTCATCCTATCCCAAACAATCGATTGATGGCTTGCGCCGCGCAACGCCAATCGATGCGTAGTCGGACGCCGGCGCGTCAGTGAACGGGAGTAATCAGACCCGCATCGTCCGGTTCGGTGGAGTTGATCCGCGGACTGACTGCATAGGCTTGCATCCACGCCGGATTGTAGGGCTGGAGCGCGGCCTTTGCCTCGACAGGCGTTCCGCGCAGCCAAGTGTCGTAGTCTCGGCGCCTCAGGATGGCGGGCATCCGGGCATCCGAGTTGGCAATGTCAGCCAGAAGATCGTTCGCAGGCACGCGGATGACCGAGCAACTCTCGATCACGTCGTCGTCGCCGCCGACGGAGCGATCCCAGACGGCAGCCAAACCGAAAACGCTCCGGTTGATCAGTCGAACAAAGTAGGGTTGGCGGTAATGTGCGCGGGTGAGCTGCCATGCATAGAATCCTGAGACCGGCAGGATGCAACGCTGACTGCTCAGCCAGGGCATCCGATATACATTTGAGCGTTCCAGGCGATCGATTTCCGCGCATGCCGTGGGATGCTCGACGGGCTGACCCTCGGCCCACGACGGAATCAGGCCCCAGCGCATCATCATTCCTTCGGTCTGGCCGCCGTGTACCCGGATGGCGGGCACGTACTGCTGCGCCGCGACGTTAAATTTCGCCGTGAACTTCCACCACGCCTGCGTCGGCAAGAACTCGCGTTCCGCGGCGATTTGGTCCGGAAGGACGTAACGATCACACATAGGATCGAGATTACGGCCAGCGGCGATGCGAAGCTGTGACGGACCTTTGGTCTTGCGCAATTCGGCTGCACAGCAGGCGCGTGGCGGCGGCGCAACGACCGGTATCCTGCGTATTCAGGCCGCGGAACGCAAAAAGGCCTGTTCGGCCTCCTGCAGGGCGCGGGTGATGCGCCCCGCCCACAGCGCCTGTCCGGCGTCGTCGCTCACCAGGTCCTGCCGTATTTCGATTTCCACGTGCGGCAGGCCGCGCGCCTCGCCATGACGTGGAATGGTGTAGTCGGTGTCGTCGCTCACGAAGTAGGGTTCGTTGTCGGCCACGACCAAATCGACCTCACGACGCAGCGCGTCGAGCACCAGGCCGGCGAACCGGCGGTCGCGGTTGTACAGCACCGCGGCGTGCATATCGCGCCGCACACCCTTGTAAATGTCAGTCATGCTGTGCTGAGCCACCAAAATAGTGGGTCGGGCCGCCGCCAGCCTTTCGTCGAGCAGCGCGCGCACCTGATCGTGATAAGGATGGAAAATCTCGGCGCGCCGGGCGGCGACTTCAGCGTCGCTCAAGCCGATATTGCCGGGAATCTCGATCGATTCGCTCAATCGAGGGATCGATTCCGCCACCTTGGGGTCGCGATTGCAGTCGATCACCAGCCGCGAATAGTTTTGCGCCACCAGCGGTGCATCGAGCGCTGCGGCCATTCGGCGCGCCACACCCAAGGCGCCGATGTCCCAGGCGATGTGTCGCTGCAATTCGGACGTTGGAAGCCCGAGGTCAGCCAACCGGCGCGGGATGCGGCGGCTGGCGTGATCGACCACGATGACGAAATTGGATCGCCCCTGCCGCCCAACTTCGATGAAGGGCGGCGGCTCGTCGGCGGCCAGAAGCGCAAAGCCCATTTACCAACCCACGGCTTCGCCGTCCTTTCTGAAATCCGATCCGGCACGGTAGTATCCATTGCCGCGCATGATTATCTGCACACCCCCGACTTCTTCTCCGCTCACGGACTCCACGGTATGGCCCATGGCGGCAAGCTGCGACCCGACTAAATCATAAAGCGGAGTCTCGAGACTCAATACATTCGACACTTGGGTGTGTCTGAACCTTGCCATGTCCGCTGCAGCTTGCACATTGGCGCCCAGGTCGAGAATGTCGACCAGCATTTGCGCATGACCCTGCGCTTGCATATCGCCGCCCATCAGAGTGACGGTCATCAGCGGCTCTCCGTTTCGCATCACGAATCCGGTGGACAGGGTATTGAACGGCCTCTTATGAGGTTCGATGACGTTCGGACTCTGCGGGTTGAGCGTAAACAAAGTGCCGCGGTTATGCAGCACGAAGCCATAGCCTGGCACGGTAATTCCGGAACCGAACTCGGCGTAATTACTGTTAACCCAAGACACCATATTTCCCTCGCTGTCGGCGACGGAGAGAACGATGGTGTCGCCGGGTAGAGGAAAATTGGCCGCAGCGCCCGGTGTGGAAGCGTGCTGCGGATTGACCCTACTGCATAGCGATGCCGCATACGGCTCGGATAGCAGTTTGGCGAGCGGTACTGACGCGAAATGAGGGTCGGCGTTATAGCGATAAAGATCAGCGTACGCGAGCTTCTTCGCTTCGACCAGCAAGTGCCAGTATTCAGGATTCGTAGGCCCGAGCGAGGCGAGTGTCGCACCCGGCGCCCACTGCGGCAGGCACGCCTGAAGAATATTGAGAATTTCGTTTGTTGCCCATGCCTGCGACGGCGGCGGCAATTCGAGGATGTCGAAACCATGGTACTCAGTGTGCGCAGGCTCCACCCACTCGCCATGGTAACTGGCCAGATCCTCGAGAGTCATGGTCCCGCCGAGAGCCCGCGACTTGGCGACGATGGCCT
>PMMB01000349.1 GCA_003165495.1 Gammaproteobacteria bacterium
GGCGGTAATTCGAGCTCCTCGAACGTCGGAATCTTGGCGTTGATGGTACGCAGCACCGCTCCGCTAAAGCCCTGCTGCACGAAGGCGCTGACGCGAAAGCGGCCGATCCCGGGAGGCGCAATGGCGAAATTACATTCCTTGGTCGAATCGAATTCTTTGGTTTGCCGGTCGTTCATGATGGCGCGGACCAGGCCGGCGGCCTGCTCAGGGCTCAAGGAACGATCGGATTGAGGCCGAATTTCCCCATCCACCTTGATCGCGGGCGGAAAGCCGGCGGTGATGAACAAATCGGAACCCTTCTTTTCGACCATGCGCCGGAGCAGGTCTTGCATCAGGCGTATCGCTTGATCACGTTCCATTAGATGCTGTCCTTGTTCTGCGCCTTGTACTTGGCCTCTTCGCGGCTGACGACGCCCTTTTGCACCATTTCCTGCAGGCATTGATCGAGGGTCTGCATACCCTGACCTTGGCCCGTTTGAATCGCCGAGTACATTTGCGCGATTTTGCCTTCGCGGATCAAGTTTCGAATAGCGGGCGTGCCGATCATGATTTCGTGCGCCGCAATACGGCCTCCGCCGACCTTTTTCATCAAAGTCTGCGAAATCACCGCCCGCAGACTCTCGGACATCATGGCACGCACCATCTCTTTTTCCGCGGCCGGGAACACATCCACGATGCGATCGATGGTCTTCGCGGCAGAACTCGTGTGCAAGGTGCCGAACACCAGATGCCCGGTTTCCGCCGCGGTCAGCGCCAAGCGGATGGTCTCCAGATCGCGCATTTCGCCTACCAGAACGACGTCGGGATCTTCGCGCAGCGCCGAGCGCAAAGCTTCGGTGAAACCCAAGGTATCGCGATGCACTTCGCGCTGGTTGACCAGGCATTTCTTGCTTTCATGCACGAACTCTATGGGGTCTTCGATCGTGATAATGTGATCGGGACGGTTGTCATTACAATGATTGACCATGCCGGCGAGCGTGGTCGACTTGCCCGAACCGGTCGGCCCGGTGACCAACACGAGACCACGGGGGAGCATGCAGAGATCTTTGAAAGACTTGGGCGCGTTCAATTCGTCGAGCGTCAAGATGACGGACGGAATATTGCGAAATACCGCTCCGGCGCCGCGATTTTGGTTGAAGGCATTGACCCGGAAACGCGCAAGCTTGGGGATTTCAAACGAGAAATCCGTTTCGAAGAACTCTTCGAAGGCCTTGCGCTGCTTGTCGTTCATGATGTCGTACACCATGCTGTGCACTTCTTTGTGCGCCAAAGCAGGCATGTTGATGCGCTTCATGTCGCCGTCCACGCGAATCATCGGCGGGACTCCCGCCGACAGGTGCAGGTCCGACGCGTTGTTCTTCACCGCAAAGGCGAGAAGCTGCGCGATATCAACCGCCATTTACGGCTCCTAATTCGGCTGGTTTAAGCCACGCAGTATATAAGAGGGTGTCCTCACCCAATATGTTAATTGGTCCGCAGAATTCGACGCTTCATGTGAACCACGTCCGGTCTCGGATACGTCAGGCCGCCACGGCCGCGGGACGGGACCCGGCCACGGTCACCTTGGTCGTCGTCACCAAGGCGCAGACTGCCGAAACCATACGGGTGGCCGCCACGGCGGGCGTCACGGATTTCGGTGAAAACTACGTTCAAGAAGCTTCGGCCAAGATGGACCAGCTCGCGGACCTGGCGCTGCGTTGGCACTTTATCGGCGCCATTCAATCCAATAAGACCCGTGCGATCGCCGAACGCTTCGATTGGGTGCACAGCATCGATCGTTTGAGCGTCGCCCGGCGCCTGTCGGAGCAGCGTCCCTACCACGCGCCGCCGCTCAACCTGTGCATCCAGGTGGAGTTGGTGCCGGAACCGAATAAAGGCGGCGTTGCTCCGGGCCTAATTGGGGAACTCGCGGCCGCAGCTGCCAAGCTGCCCCGGGTTTGCTTGCGCGGGTTGATGTGCGTACCGCCCCCGCAAGCAAACGCGGCTGCCGAGCGAGCGGTATTTGCACACCTTCGCGCGCTGCTCGAAGAGCTGAACGCGAGCGGCCACAAGCTCGATACACTGTCGATGGGGATGAGTGGGGACTTCGAGGCCGCCATCGCCGAAGGCGCGACGCTGGTCCGAATAGGTACAGCGTTATTCGGGAAACGGTCAGGGAACCCGTAAGGGCGCCGGTGAGGACGCCGGTGAGGAGGGGTGGGCATGAACAATATACGTAGGCTTGCGTTCATCGGCGGCGGCAACATGGCCGCCGCGCTGATCGGGGGCCTGACCAAACGCGGCCTGCAAGCTACGCGGATGGTGGTTGCCGATCCGAGCCACGAGCAACTGCAACGGCTGGTCCGGGACTACGGCGTCAAGGCCGCCGCAGACAACGTGAGCGCGGTCAAGGGCGCCGAAGTCGTCATACTCGCCGTCAAACCGCAGCAAATGCGCGCCGTGGCATTGGGGCTGGCGCCGCATATGGCCGAGACACATCCCTTGCTGATTTCAGTCGCGGCGGGTATCCCCCATGCCGCGCTCGCGCGCTGGTTCGGACATGGGGTCCCGGTGATACGCACCATGCCGAATCGACCCGCCCTCAATGGTTTCGGCGCCACGGGTTTGTTTGCGCCGGCAAGCGTCGGCGCCGCCAACCGGGCATTGGCGGAGATGATCATGGCCGCGGTCAGCGCCACGGTGTGGGTGGAACACGAGTCGCAGATGGATACCGTCACCGCGCTGTCCGGCAGCGGCCCGGCGTATTTTTTCTTGTTCATGGAAGCCCTCGAGGCGGCCGCTCACGAGCGCGGGCTGCCCAACGACATCGCCCATCGATTGACGTTGGAAACGGCGTTCGGAGCCGCGCAAATGGCGCGCCAATCGGCGGAGTCGCTCGCCACGCTGCGCGAGCAGGTCACTTCGAAGGGTGGCACGACCGCTGCGGCGCTCGCGGTGCTCGATGCCGCCGGGCTTCGTGCTATCGTCGCTCATGCGGTGGCGGCAGCCGACCGCCGCTCAGCCGAACTCGCCGCCGAGTACGGCGCCCCCTAGAATTGACACTATCTGCCATGGAAGCGATTAAGTACATCGTCGATATGCTGCTTTTGCTGCTGACGCTGGCCTTCGTGCTGCGTCTGCTATTTCAGTGGGTGCGGGCCGATTTTCGCGACCCCGTGGCAGACGCCATCGTGCGGGCGACCAATTGGTTGATAATGCCGCTGCGCCGCGTGCTGCCGCCTATCGGCAAAATCGACACCGCGACGGTGGTGGCATTGATCGCCGTCGCGTCGGTTCGCACCTTGGCGGACTTCGTTCTGGCCGGTGCAGGCATCGGCGACATTAGCCTGTTCCTGCGCGTCACTATCGTCAACCTGGCTGACTTGGTGCTGTACGTCTACTTGTTCGCCCTTTTCCTTTATGCGCTAACGAGTTTCGTGTCGCCAGGCGGATACGCCCCCGGCGTCCGCTTGCTCTCACAACTCTGCGAACCGATCTTGAAACCTGTGCGCCGGGTCATTCCGCCGATCGGTCAGATAGATTTTTCAGTGCTCTGGGTGTCGATCGTGATCGGCGCCTTGCTTGTGCTGCTTCGTTGAACATCGCCTCCTACATGCCTGAAATCACAGTGAACGAGGCGACGACGCACGCCGCTTCCCGGGGCCAAGGCGGCGCATAAGCCTGAAAAACCAGCATGGGACGCGCGAGGCGCGCAAATCTTTTTTCGCATTTGCGCTAAACATCGGCTTTTTTCTATGTTATTTTCGGCGCCGAGTTGAATATGCGGGTTATTTCATTACTCGCGTCGCAAATCACTATCAGGAGATTCATATGGCGAAAAAGAATGCAGCACCGACCAAGTCTGAAATTCTCGCTACCATTTCTAAGGAAACAGA
>PMMB01000079.1 GCA_003165495.1 Gammaproteobacteria bacterium
CTATCGTCCCGGCGGATTCCATTTCTTCAAGGCGGGTCTGGACGCCGGCGGTAAGGTGAAGGCATTCCGCGATCACTTCGTGTCCTTCGGGGAAGGCGACAAATTCGCCAACAGTGCGGCGCTGAGTGCCGATGAGTTTCCCGCGAAATTCGTCGCTAACCTCGAGTTCGGTGCGTCGCTCATGCCATTGGGCGCGCCGACGGGTCCGTTGCGGGCGCCGCGCAGCAACGCCTTAGGGTTCGTATTTCAATCGTTCATCGACGAGATGGCGCATGCGGCGGGCAAGGACCCGCTGCAATTTCGCATCGAGTTGTTGGGCGATCGCCGGGTTCTCGGGAATCCGCCGGGACCGCAGGGGCAGGATCCGGCCTTTGATTCCGGCCGCATGATCGACGTGCTGGTTTCGGTCCGCGAGAAATCAGGGTGGGGCAAGCGCAAATTGCCGAAAGGAACCGGGCAAGGCGTCGCCTTCTATTACAGCCATCTCGGTTATTTCGCCGAGGTCGTGCAGGCGACGGTCGCCGCCGGCGGACGGATCGCGGTGGACAAGGTGTGGGTGGTCGGCGATGTGGGCAGCCAAATCATCAATCCAACGAACGCCGAGAATCAAGTGCAAGGCGCGGCACTCGATGGCATCGGCGAAGCACTGGGTCAAGCGATCACGCTGATCGGTGGCCGAGTCGAGCAAAGCAACTTCGACGACTTTCCGCTTTTGCGCATGCCTCAGGCACCCCCCATCGCCGTCCATTTTTTGCTGACCAATCACCCGCCGACGGGCATGGGCGAGCCCGCGTTGCCGCCGGTCGTGCCCGCACTCTGCAACGCGATATTCGCGGGAACGGGTGTGCGAATCCGCAGCCTGCCCATCGATCCGAAACTGTTCAGCTAACGCCGCCATTCGCGGCGATGGCCGCCGTATTCCTCAGCCGTCGCCGATTTCGCCGGGCGCCATCGCGCCGCCGCCTTCGCGGCGAACCCCGACGCCGTCCGGCGTCATGCCGCTGCTGCCGTCCTTCAAGCGCTCGGCCGCCACCTGCACGCTTTGCGGTTTGACGAACAGCGCCGAGACCTCAGGGTGAGCGCTGCGAACGCGCGCCTCCAATTCGACCACGGCCCGCTCGATGTCCGGGGCGCGCAGATAGTCGAAGAAATCGAGGCTCAACGTCGCTATCACATTGCGCGGTGAGAGTTGCACCGTCACGATGCTGTTGGCGCTGCACACGCCCGCGATACCGGACGCCGTGCGCAAGATGGCGTCGCTTAATCCGGGATCGGCGCGTTCGCCGATAAGGAGTGCCTTTGATTCTCTCGCGAGCAATCCCGCCACTCCCGCCAGAATGGCCGCAATGGCCAATGACGCCACGCCATCCCAGCGAGTATCCCCGGTCAGCACGGCCGCGGCGGTGCCCGCGCCTGCCGCACATAGCCCTAAAATGGCGGCAGAATCCTCGAAAACCACGATGAATGCCGGCGGATCCTTCGAGCGTCGAAACGCTTCCCACCAACCCAAAGAGCGCTTAGTGGCGCGGAATGCCCGCATGCCAACCAGCCACGATGCGCCCTCAAATGCCAGCGAGACGGCAAGCACAATGAAGATGACCCAAGGCCGCTCGATGGGCATGGGGCGCAACAGGCGATCGACGCCCTCATAAATGGAAACACCCGCCCCCAGAGCGAAGATCAGCAGTGCGACGACGAAGCTCCAGAAATACAGCTCGCGGCCATAGCCCATGGGATGCACGCGGTCGGCCGGCAGGGCGGAGCGCGCGATCCCGTAGAGCAGCAACACCTCATTGACCGTGTCGACCAGGGAATGCACCGCCTCGCTCAGCATGGCGGCCGATCCGGTGACCGCGGCGGCTACGAACTTGGTGGCCGCGACCAGCACATTGCCTGCCAGCGCCGCCCAGACCGCCGCATTGGTGCCGCTCTTCGCCATCTTGAAATTTGCGATCCTGCCCCCCATTACAGTCGAGGAAAACCCCTTAAGCTGCCCGCAGAACGACCATACATTGTAAGGCCATGACGACCGAAACACAGCCGCAGATCAAAGAGTTCCAAGCCGAAACCAAGCAAGTATTGCGATTGGTGATCCACTCGATGTATTCGCACAAGGAGATTTTCTTGCGCGAACTGATTTCCAACGCCTCGGATGCCTGCGAGAAACTGCGCTTCGAGGCGCTCGCCAAGCCCGATCTATTGGGCGCGGACACTCTCTCGGTCAGGCTGGTGCCGGACGCCGCGGCCGGCACCCTGTCCATCAAGGACAACGGCGTCGGCATGAGCGAGGCCGAAGTGATCGACAATCTCGGCACCATCGCGCGCTCCGGCACCAAGAGATTCTTGGAAACCTTGAGCGGGGATTCCGCCAAGGACGCGCAGCTGATCGGTCAGTTCGGCGTCGGTTTCTATTCGGCCTTCATCGTCGCCGACAAGGTCACGGTGCTCACGAAGCGCACTGACACGCCCGCGGTCCTCTGGGACTCGGACGGCGAAGGCCAATACCAGATCCAAGCCGACGACAAGCCGGATCGCGGCACCGAAGTGATCTTGCATCTGCGCGATGAGGACAAGGAATTTCTGGAGCCGGCGCGCCTTCGCCAATTGGTGCGCAAGTACTCGGATCACTTGAGCATACCCATTATCTTGAAATCGGGCGAGACCGAAGAGACCGTCAACCAGGCCAAGGCGTTCTGGACGCGCCCCAAATCCGAACTCAACGATGAGGACTACCAGGCGTTCTACAAACACATTACCCACGACTCCGAGGGCGCACGCGTTTGGGCGCACAACAAGGTCGAAGGCAACATTGAATATACCTCGCTGCTGTACCTGCCCAAGCGCGCGCCGTTCGATTTATTCGAGCGCGAGCAGAAGGGCGGCATTCAGCTCTACGTCAAGCGCGTATTCATCATGGACAAGGCGGCGGAATTGCTGCCGCCGTGGTTGCGCTTCATGCGTGGACTCGTCGACACGGCCGACCTGCCCCTGAATGTGTCGCGCGAACTGCTGCAGAACAATCGCACCGTCGAGAAAATCAAGTCCGCGCTGGTCAAGCGCTCGCTGGACTTGCTCGAGGACTTGGCGGCAAACAAGCCGGAGGAATACGCGGAATTTTGGAAGACCTTCGGCGTGGTGCTGAAGGAAGGCATCATCGAGGACCTGGGCCAAAAGGAGCGCATCGCGAAGCTGCTGCGCTTTCACTCCACCGCCGCGGCCGGCGATGCCCCCGAGGCGACGCTCGAACAGTACGTCTCGCGCATGAAGACCGACCAGAAGGCCATTTATTATTTGACCGCCGACACGCTTGCCGCCGCGCGCAACAGTCCGCATCTGGAAGGATTTCGCGCCTCGGGGCTGGAAGTGCTGCTGCTCATCGATCGCATCGACGAGTGGGTCGCCGGCCATCTGCACGAGTTCGAAGGCAAGACACTCGCGAATGTCGCGAGCAGCGCTGCCGACGTAGCATCCGCCATTGAAACGCCGGAAAAAGCCGCTGCTGAATCGGCCTTCAAAGACACCACGGAGCGCCTCGGCAAGATCTTGTTGGGCAAGATCGCGAGCGCCCAAGTGTCCGCCCGTCTGACCGATTCGCCCGCGGTTCTGGTCGCGGGAGAATTCGGCGTGAGCTTGCGGATGGGCCGCATTCTCAAACAAGCAGGCCAGAACAATCCGTTTGCCACGCTGCCGATTCTCGAGTTGAACCCGAAACACCCTTTGGTCCTGCGCCTCAGGGACACCAAAGATGAGGCGACTTTCGCGGATCTGGCCCATGTGCTGTACGACCAGGCAATGCTGGCGGAAGGCGGCGAACTGGATGACCCGGCGATCTTTGTTCGCCGCGTCAATCGGCTCATTGTGGAAGGCTTCGCCGCACAGCCTAAAATCATTTTGAGCTGAGCATGCTGACACCGCAGTGGGTTTCCGCCAACCACGACGCGTCGTTGCTCGACGCATATTCCGGCGCGGTGATCGGCGCTTTGGAGCGAGTGGCGCCGGCGGTAACGTTCATCGAGGTCGTGCATGCTCCCGCGCCCGCAGCTCGTGTGCGCGGCACCGGTTCGGGATTCCTATTCACTCCTGACGGCTATCTCTTGACCAACAGCCACGTGGTTCAGGGGTCGGTTGAGGTCACGGTGCGATTGAATGACGATACCCGCTTCAGCGCCGACCTGGTCGGAAACGATCCTGACTCGGACTTGGCGGTGCTGCGAATCGGCTCGCCCAGCGCTCTGCCCTACGTGGAGTTCGGCGATTCCGCCGCCTTAAGGGTGGGACAAGTAGCCATCGCCATCGGCAATCCGCTCGGATACTCCAAGACCGTGACGACGGGCGTCGTCTCGGCGCTCGGGCGCACGCTGCGCGCCACCTCCGGCAGGCTCATGCACGATGTCATCCAAACAGACGCCGCGCTCAATCCGGGAAATTCCGGCGGCCCGCTGGTCGACTCCAAGGGGAGGGTGATCGGCGTCAATACCGCTATGATCCCGCAAGCCCAGGCGATTTGTTTTGCCACGGGAATCAACACTGCAAAATGGGTCATTGGCCAGTTGTTCGCACACGGTCGGGTGCGCCGCGCCTATATCGGTGTTTCCGGTGCGACCGTGCCGATTGCCACGCGCGTGGTGCGGCATTTCGGATTGCAGAGTTCCACCGCCGTGCATGTCTTGGAACTGGTGCCGGGCAGTCCGGCGGCCGAAGCGGGCGTCGAGTCCGGCGATCGCATGATTGCGCTCGACGGTGTGCCCGTCGATGGGATCGACGGTCTACAGCGCCTGCTCGACGCCGGTTGGATTGGCCGCGATTGCGAGTTGCAGTTACTGCGCAGATCGAGTGTGATTCGTGTGAAAATTCGACCCATCGAATTGCCCATGCGCGACGCGTGAGATTCGACGCGCGCCAGAATCAAGGAGTCGCTTCAATGAGTCCGCTATCCCACCCGATCAGCTTGGCGGTGCCCCCGGAACCCACTGACCATCTGCAGGGCTCGCCGCACGCGCGGGTTACGCTGGTCGAATACGGCGACTTCGAATGTCCCAGTTGTAAAGTCGCGGCCACCACGCCGAAGCTGTTGCTGGAGCGATTTCCCAACAAGGTTCGTTTCATATTCCGACACTTCCCGCTTCAGGAAGCTCATCCGCATGCGCTGATGGCGGCCGAGGTCGCCGAGGCCGCGGCGGCGCAAGAGAAGTTTTGGCCGATGCATGATGTGCTGTTCCACAACCAAGCGCACCTCAAGGACAAGGACTTGCATCGCTATGCGGTGGACTTAGGTTTGGATCTGGCGCGCTATACCGCGGAAATGGACGATCACATCTACTTGCAGAAGGTGCGCGAACACATCGAGGGTGCGCGCCGCAGCCATATTCGTGCAACGCCGACTTTCTTCGTCGACGGCATCGTGCAGGACATCTCCTTCGGCATGAAGGCGCTGCACGATGCGGTGGCGACCGCCGTGGCACGCGGCGGTTAAGAATCGCGCGCGCCTCCCGGCGCCGCATTTCAGGGGGCGCAGTTCGGGCAACCCTGCGCCAGCCGATAGGGCTGCAGCCACTCGTCGACTTGCGCCAGAGCGCGNNGGGAATTGATCCGCAAGATCGCCGGCAGAGCGTTCGCCGGCGCGCAAGACATCGAGGATGGCGCGGCGCGTCGGATCGGCAATCGCGCCGAAGGCGTTGATCGAGCGGGCGTGTAAACGTGTAACCATATGGTTACTTTAATGGCAGCCGTCATGAGCCGCAAGCGATTCGGAAATGAAAGGGCGCCCCAGCGGGCGCCCACTTCTGCGGTACCGCGCGGCCGGCTAGCTCCAGTCGCCGCCACCACCACCACCACCGCCGTCATCCCAGCCGGAGCCGGGGTCGTTCACGCCGAAGTCGGAGCCGCCCATGTCGCCGTTGCCCGCGTCGCCGGCCTCGGCCGGGGGTATGACGCCGCCGCCGCGCCCGCCATCCAAGAAGTGATGGGCCAGCTCTTCGCCGGCAACCACACCTGCGCCCACCGCGAGGCCCGAGGCGAGTCCGCCGGCGATTCCAGAGCCGATTCCGCCGCCGCCCATCGGTCCAGGACCGAAGCCGCCGGGTCCGTAGGGTCCAGGCGCGCCGCCCATGCCGGGGCCGGCCGCGGGATATTGGACATAGGTATTATTGCGCCGGCGAAACACCATGAACAGGATGGCGACCACACCGGCCAGAATCAGCACCGTGCCCCAGGGAAATCGAGGCGCATCAGGAACGGACCTGATGACGGCCGGACCAACTGCGCCGGTCCTAAGTCCGAGCTGTGCTTTGAGTTCTTGCACCGATCGGGGATTTGCAAAGGGTAGGCCGGGCTTCAATTGTTCGGCCGCGCCTAGCTCCGAGCGCGCCAGAGCGGTCCGGCCTTCTTTCGCGTACAGTTCGGCCTGCACGTAATGCGCTTTGGCGCTGGTCGGGTGATCGGCCAGCACTTGGGTGATCATCTGCTGGGCTTGATCGAGATGACCGCCCGCCGCCGCGGCATAGATCTGGTCCATCGTGGGGTCGCTGTCTGCGAACACCGGCGATGCGATCGTGACCGCGAAAGTCACGGTCGCGGCAAGAGTTGCAGCAAGTAAAAATCTGCGCATAACAGGCCCTCGACAGGTCGAATTGACCGTTGCACGTTAGATATGGGCGGTTCGGTGAAGTTCAACGGCTCCCTCCCGCGCCCCAGAGAGGCCGCCTTGGGGCCCATGCGGCGCGTTTTGGCGGCCTCCGGGGCCATTAGATGACGCCGCGGCGCTTTTGGTCGAGTTCTATGGACTCGAACAGGGCTTGAAAATTCCCTTCGCCGAAGCCGTCGTTGCCCTTGCGCTGAATGATCTCGAAGAAGATCGGGCCGATGGCATTCTTGGTAAAAATTTGCAACAGAATGCCGCTGCTGGCACTGCCGTCGATCAGAACGCTGCGACGCTTCAGTTCGCTCAAAGACTCGCGATGACCGGCGACGCGAGCGTCGATGCCTTCGTAGTAGGTGGCGGGCGTGTCTTGGAACTCGACGCCGCGTTTGCGCAGGGCATCGACCGTCCGATAGATATCGTCCGTCCCGAGAGCGATGTGTTGGATGCCCTCACCCTTGTATTCGTTGAGGTATTCCTCGATCTGGCTCTTGTCGTCCTTGCTTTCATTGATGGGGATGCGGATTTTGCCGCAAGGCGACGTCAACGCGCGCGAAAACAAACCGGTCTCTTTGCCCTCGATGCTGAAGTAGCGGATTTCCTTGAAGTTGAACAATCTTTCATAGAAGCCGGCCCATAGGTTCATATTGCCGCGCTTGACGTTATGGGTCAGATGATCGATACGCGTGAGGCCCACCGGCGCCGCAGCGCCGGCTGACGCCGCAGCCACCGGCACGAAATCCACGTCATAAATCGTGCGGTCGCCGTAGCGATCAACGAGGTAGATCAAGCTGCCGCCGATTCCTTCGATCGACGGGATGTTAAGTTCCATCGGCCCGGCTGTGGCTGGACCTGGTTTTGCTCCCAGCTCGAGGGCGCGCGAATAGGCAAAGCGTGCGTCGGCGACGCGAAATGCCATGGCGCATGCACAGGGTCCATGCGCGCGCGCGAACCTCTGCGCAAAGCTGTCGTGCTCCGCGTTGATGATGAAATGAATATCGCCTTGGGCATGTAGGGTCACGTTCTTCGAGCGATGCCGCGCCACCGCCGGCAAGCCCATGCTTTCGAACAGCCGTCGCAACAATTCCGGATCCGGCGCGGCGTACTCGACGAATTCGAAGCCGTCGGTGCGCATCGGATTGGTGGCACTCAGCTGGGCGTTCATGACGACGCCACGGCCTTGTGGCGGACGCTGATGGCGGTACCGAACACGTGGTCCCACACATGCGTGGTCACCCCGAAGTTGCCTCCTTTCGGCGAGTAATGATGCCGCATGTGCCAGGCGCGCAGCTCATTGAAATACGAGGGCGACGATTTGTTCGCATGGTGATGGATGACGTGATGCACGAGCCCATACCACCAATAACCGAGCATCACGCCGACAGTGAGACCGTCCGCGAGATTGAACCCTAGACCCAACCACGCGGGCACCAAGATGACGAGGCTGAGCACCGAAACGCTTATCCAGGACGGCGTGCCGATCAAGGCCAGCGGCGCCGCATGATGCTGCCCATGCATGGGCGAAAAATAGGCCATTCGATGCAATGCGATCCGGTGCAGGACATACTCCGCCAGGGTCCATAGGACCAGCCCCGACATGGCCGCACCGAGCCATTCCGTGCCGCTGGTCCAAGTAACATGGTTGATATTGGCCGCCGTCAGCGCGATGAGCACCAGGGGATAGACGACGAAGTCCGAGTAATAGCTCAATTTGCTGAGTTGCATGGTGTTGCCCGTCGCCCACCTCAATTCGATGCGCCATTTGACCACGAATTCTGCAGAATGTTAGCGAAAGAATGAATCACGCGCAAAACACCATAGTCATCGTGGGTGCCGGTTTCTGCGGCACGGTGCTGGCAGCCAACCTGCTGCGCCGGCCGCCGTCCGATGCGACCGACATCGTGCTGATAGAGCGCGGCTCTGCGATGGGCCGCGGCGTGGCGTACGCCGTGCGCGAGTTTCCCCATCTGCTCAATGTGCCGGCGGCGCGGCTGTCGGCCGATTCACGGGACCCCTTGCAATTCCTGCGCTTTGCGCAGCGCCATGTGCCGGATGCCGACAGCGAGGATTTCCTGCCGCGCGAGCTGTATGGCGATTACTTGCAGGAGGTGCTGTTGCAGGCTGAGCGGGGGACGATTGCGCACACGCGGTTGCTGCGCATCTTCGATGAAGTTCGGCACATCACGCGGCGCAGCGACGGCAAGGGGTTCGCCGTGCAGTTCTTGGATCGGCCGCCGATCATGGCGGATCGCGTGATTTTAGCGTTGGGGAATCCGCCCCCGCCGCTGCTGCCGTGGGCTGCCGCGGTCCGCGATCACAGGGCGTACCGGCATGATCCGTGGGAACTGCCGAAGACACTGGCGGCAGAGCACTCGGTACTGATCGTCGGCAATGGATTGACGATGGCCGATGCCGCCTTGGAATTGACCCAGGATACGAGCCGTGCACCCGCGCTGCACACGATTTCTCGGCGCGGCCTGATTCCTCTGCCGCAGACGACGTTTCGACCGTCCGCCGTGCGCGGCAATGGCGAGGCGCTGCTGGCGTGCGCTGACTCGCTCAGGCAGGTGCTGGCGATGATTCGCGAGTTGACGCGCGAAGTTGAGAATAGGGGGGGTGACTGGCGTGAGGTCGTCACTTTCATTCGTCACTTGGCGCCGGCCCTGTGGCGGCGGTTACCCTTGGCTGAGCAACGGCGCTTCGTGCGGCACCTGCAGGCGCACTGGGACATACACCGGCACCGCCTACCGCCGCAATTGGCTGCGCGCATCGCGTCTCTGCGGCGCAGCGGAAAGCTGCAGGTGAACGCCGGCCGTATCGATTCGGTGATTGCGGCGGGAGAACAACTGCGGGTGTCGTGGCGTCCGCGCGGCGGCGGGTCGGCGACGCTGACGGTGGACTTGGTCGTCAACGCCACGGGTCCCGACTATGTGCTCAAGCGCGGGGCGGTCCCGCTGCTGAATTCTTTGCGCGCGGCCGGGTTGGTATCCGAGGATGCGCTGGACCTTGGGATCCGCACGGCGCGGTATGGAGCGTGCGTGGACGCGCAGGGGCGCACAAACCAAGACCTCTACTATCTCGGACCCATGCTGCGCGCCGAGCATTGGGAGGCGACGGCCGCGACCGAGCTGCGCGATCACGCAGAGCAGCTCGCGGCGCATCTTGTCGATAGCCGCGTGGAGTCGGCTGCACGCTCACGCCAGCCGCTCTAGTCCGCTCAGCAAGCGGTTCACCTCATCGCGGGTGTTGTACATGGAGATGCCGGTGCGGAGCAGCCCGCCACGCTCGGCGAGACCCAACGCTTGCACCGCCCGCGCTGCGTAGAAATCTCCGTCCCAAACGCAAATGCCTTGGTTTCCCAGCGCGGTGGCGGCCGCGGCCGCGGTGATTTTGTCCAAGGTGATCGATACGGTCGGTGCCCGAGCGCGACCGGCGGCGAAGTCCGGACCCCAGACACGAACGCCGGGAATACGGCGCACGGCGTCATGGTAGCTCTTCGCCAAGTCATGCTCGTACGCAGAAATGTGCGTCATGGCGTCGACGATGCGTTCCCTCAAGCTGGTACCGCCGCCCCAACTCGCGATGTACTCCACCGCCGCGCGCACGCCGTCGATTGCCGCGTGATTCAGCGTGCCGGTTTCGATGCGGTAGGGAGCCGCGGGATCCTGCACACTCAATCGGTCCGTCGGCAAGCGATCGAGTGCGCCGGGCCGCGAATACAGCACGCCCACATGCGGTCCGTAGAATTTATATGCCGAGCAGAGGAGAAAATCCGCGCCGAGCGCCTGAACGTCGACGGGAAAATGCGGCGCGTAGTGCACGGCGTCCACCAACAGCAGAGCGCCCACTTGCCGAGTCAGGCGCCGCGCGAGTGCAAGGTCATTGACCGTACCCAGCGAATTCGCCGATGCGCCGATGGCAAACAGCTTGGTGCGCGCCGTGATCTTGGCGGCCATGTCGGCGGGATCCAATTCACCGGATTCCAGCAGGCGCACTTCGCGCACCACGACGCCGCGCTCCTTCAGGTTGAGCCAAGGTCCTCGATTGCCCTCGTGGTCGAGTTGGGTAATGAGCACCTCGTCGCCTTTCTCCAAGGTGCGGCCGATGGCAACGCTCAAGTTGAAGCTGAGCGTGGTCATGCTTTGACCGAACGATATGCACGAGCCGCCTTCCGCGCCGAGAAAGGTGGCGACGACGCTGCGCGCCACCGCCATGCGCCGATCCACCTCTCGGGAGGGCGCGAAGTTGCCGTGCGTGTTCACATTGCAGGAGGCATAGACATCGGCAATGGCATCGACCACGGCGCGCGGCACTTGACTGCCCCCCGGTCCGTCGAGAAAGGCGAGGTCGGGGTTCTTCGTCAGCGCCGGAAAATCCTGCCGGCTGCGCAGGCAATGCTCGAGTGTGTAGGCCATTACAGTAGATCGTAGGTGAAGTCGTAGCTCGACGATTTGGCGTCGCGGGGATGCAGTTTCATGCTGCCCTTGGCGCCCGCGTACTTGCCGGTGCCGCCGGTGACGGCGAACAACGAATCACCCTCATCCATGAACGGTCCTTCGACGGTGATTTGGCCCGCCTTCAACGTCAACGTCCAAAAGCATTCCCAGCTCTTGCCGACGATGGTGCGCACGCAATAGCCCTGATCGGTGCCGACCTGCGTCTTGTTCGCCGCATCGAATACGCCGTTGGTGAACACCAGCAGGTCGCCGATCGAATCGCCCTTAGGCGGAAGATCCACCGTGGTCTCGCCGATGGGTCGTTCGACCACTTTGATTTGTTCGGCGGCAAAAGCCGGTAACGCGAGAAGCGCCGCTGCGAACGCCGCGATGCGGCCCATTGTGATTTTCATGGTGTCCCCTTAAGTTGTTGAGTGAGTTGTCGTTTCTGCGAGGTCTTTATTTGCAATAATAGCAAGATGCGTGATTTTTGCCCTAAGAGCCGGATGCAATTGCCGCGATGCTGACCAGCGATGTGCTGCCATTGATTCAAGAAGCCGCGAATCGCGTGTATTCGGTGGTCCACGAAACGCCCTTGGTGCCGCTGCCGCGCAATGCGCAGCTGCCGCATTCCGGGACGGCGTACGCCAAGCTCGAACAGCTGCAAACCACCGGTTCATTCAAGCTGCGCGGCGCGGCCAATAAGCTCATGAGCTTGAGCCCGGAGGACGCGGCGGCGGGAGTCATCACTTCGTCCACCGGCAATCATGGACTAGGGGTCGCGGCGGCGGCGAAGTTTCTTGGGCTGGATGCCGAAGTGTTTTTGAGCACGCAGGTCACGCCGGCGAAGCAGGAAAAAATCCTCGAGCAGGGAGCGAGAGTTCGCGTCGTCGGAGACGACCCGCTCGCCGCCGAACGCGCGGCGAGAAAGGCCGCTGCCGAGACCGGGCGCAGCTACATCTCGCCTTATAACGATCCCTATGTCGTGGCGGGACAGGGCACCGTCGCCGTGGAATTATTGCGTCAGCTGCCGGACCTGGACGCGGTATTCATTGCCACCGGCGGCGGCGGACTGATCAGCGGCATCGGTGCTCTGCTGCACCACATGGCGCCGCGCGCGGAAGTGATCGGCTGCTGGCCGGAAAATTCCGCCGTGCTGTATGAAAGCATCAAGGCGGGTCGGATTATCGAACCTCCCGAGTCCGCTACCTTGAGCGAGAGCACCGCCGGCGGCGTCGAGGCAGGCTCCATCACCTTCGATCTGTGCCGCCACGTCATGCATCACGGTGTACTGGTCACGGAGGAAGAAATATTGCGTGCCATGCGCTGGGGACACGCGCAGGGTTGGGCGATGGAAGGCGCGAGCGGGGTTGCGTTGGCTGCTTACTTCAAAGAGGCGGCGCGCTATGCGGATCGTAAGGCCGTCGTGCTGATTTGCGGCGGCAATCCGTCGCCGGCGATTCGCGACTTGCTGATTTAGGGCTATTTGTCGAAGCTGGACGCGACCACTTCGATCAGCGTGGGTCCCGCATGGCTCAGGGCGGTGCGTATCGCCTCGGTGAGCGCGGCGGCGTCATGCACCCGGTAGCTTTCTGCGCCGTAGGCTGCGCCAAGCGCGACGAAGTCGGGGTTGCGCCCGATGACGCCGAGTTGCGGAATGCCCGCGGCAACCATGTCGTCGCGAATTTGGCCCAGCGCCGAGTTGTTCCATACCACGATCGGCAGACTCAAGGCCACTTCGACCGCGGTCATGAGTTCAGCTTGGGTGAATTGCAGCCCGAAATCGCCTGCGAGCGCGATGACGGCGCGGGCCGGGCTCGAGATCTTGGCGCCGAGCGCCGCCGGCAGCGCGAACCCCAAGGTGCCGTAGCCGGACGGGTGGAACCATTGTCCGGGGTTGTCGACCGGATATGCGTAATTCCCGAAATAAGCGATTTGCGTCATGTCGCTGAACACGACGCCGTCCCAGGGCAGCGCGCTCTTGATGGCGCGCAGCGCGCTCCACTGGGCCCGCGTCTTCGAATCCAAGCTGCTCTCGATTTCGGAACGAAATTTCGCGACTCCGCCGATTGCGGTGCGCCATCCGGTACGGGTTACCGCATCTTGCGTGCGGCTCCCCAACGCGTGATTGATGGAGTGCAACGCACTGCGCGCGTCGGACCAGACGCACACATCGGCCGCGTACTGGTCCGACAGCTTCACCGGATCGACGTCGACGCGGATGAGCAGACCGCCGAGGGGGAGCTTAGTGGTGAAATACATGTCGGTCTCGCCCAATTCAGTGCCCACCGCGAGCACCACATCGGCATCGAATATCAATTGCTGAATGGGACGGTACGGCAGCGACGTGCCTAAGTTCGCCGGATGGCTATCGGCGAGTACACCCTTGCCCGCCGCCGTCGTCACCAGAGGACAATCCAGCGTTTCGACCAGGCGGTGCAGCTCCGCGCCGGCGCGGCGCGCGCCGCCGCCGGCGATGATGAGCGGCCGCGCGGCTTGGCTTAGCAAACGCACCGCCGCGCCGATTTGATCCGCGCTCGCTTGCGGCAATAACGGGGTGCCCTCGAACCGATGGGCTTCCAGCGTGGTGGTTTCTGTCAGGACATCGAGCGGAATTTCCAAATACGCCGGGCGCGGGCGGCCCGTGCGAAACGAGGCCAGGCACAGCCGCAGGTGATCGCGCACATCCTCTGCGCTGCGTGCGGAGCGCGCGATGCCGAACACACCGGCGGCGAGTGCGGCCTGGTCATACAACTCGTGCAGTACACCCCACTGTTTGCCGAATGTGGCGCGCGCGGGCGCGCTCGCGACGACCAAGAGCGGGACGGAGTCGGAATAGGCTTGGGCGACCGCCGTCATGATGTTGGTGAGTCCCGGGCCCGAGATCACGAAGGCCGCCGCCGGACGGCCGCTCAAGCGCGCGAAGCCATCCGCGGCGAATCCGGCGCCCTGTTCGTGGCGCACGAGCACGTGGCGAATGTTCGCGGATGTCAGGCCGCGATACAGCTCCAAGTTGTGCACGCCCGGAATACCGAACACGGTGTCGATATCGTTCGCGACCAATAGTTCGACAAGATAACCGCCGACGTTGCGCGACATATGACCCTTCTTGAAATTGAACGCTAGTACATAAAGCGCGTTAGGATTGCGCACTGCCAACAGGTAGGCAAGAGAAAAGATGCAATATTCATCTCTCGTTAAGCGAATCGCAGGCGACGGCGCGGACGCCTGGCTCATTCATTACGCGGCGCGGGCAGCGCACGAGCGCGGCGAAGACGTCATCTTGCTGAGTGTCGGCGATCCCGATCTCGAAACGCCGGCGCCGGTTCTGGAGCGCGCCATCGAAAGATTGCGCGCCGGCGACACTCACTACACGCCGGCGCCGGGCCGGCAGCATTTGCGCGAGGCGATCGCGGCTGCACACCGCGTGCGGACCGGCCAGCCGGTCGACGCCGCCAATGTCATCTTTCTTGCCGGGGCGCAGAATGCATTGTTCGTGACCTCGCTGTGTGTCGCGGCACCCGGCGATGAAGTGATCGCACTGGAGCCCTTATACCCGAGCTATCCCGCGACGCTCGAGGTGTCGGGCGCGCGGATGGTTCGGGTGGCGGCGCCTGCGGCGCAGGGATTTCGCGTCGATTTGGCGGCACTCGAGGCGGCGATCACGCCGCGCACGCGTGCGCTGTTTTTCGCCACGCCGAATAATCCGAGCGGCGTGATCCTGAGCAAGGCTGATTTAGCGGCGATCGGCGATCTGGCGCGCCGGTATTCGCTGTGGGTGGTGGCGGACGAAGTGTACGCGGGACTTGCTCCGGGCGGCCGAGTGCCGAGCCTTGCCGCCGAATTGCCCGAACAAGTGGTGACCATCGGCAGTCTTTCCAAGTCGCACTCCATGCCCGGCTGGCGGGCCGGCTGGCTGGTGGGTCCGCCGCAGTTGGTGATCCATGCCGAAGCCATGGCGCAGTGCATGCTGTTCGGTCTTCCCGGGTTTGTTCAGGAGGCGGCAGTGACAGCCTTGAGCGTCTCGGGCGCCGCGGAATCTCGGATTCGGGAGTACTGTGCCGTGCGGCGGGACCTTCTGCTCGCAGGACTCAATGACATCCAAGGACTCAAGTGCTTTGTTCCGGACGCCGGCATGTTCTTGTTGGTCGATGTGCGCGGCACCGGTCTTTCAGGCTACGATTTCATGTGCGCGCTGTATCGGACCGAGCGTGTGTCGGTGCTCGATGG